>JAFQND010000032.1 GCA_017396055.1 Oscillospiraceae bacterium | reverse complement strand
TATTATCGGGACTTCTGCCGCAAATATGCTGACGGCTATCTGGGGGACAAGCCTGTTGATTTCAACTGGATCAACAACGCCTTCGTCAGCAAAGAAAAAGTCAAGATGGATCTGTTCCTCCGCTTCGGCTATATGGCTGCTGCAGGTGACCGCCATCTGGTGGAATTCTGTGAAGGCAAATGGTATCTGGAAAATCTGGACCGGGTCATCGAGATGGGCTTTGGTCTGACTCCCGTTTCCTGGAGAAAAGAAAATCTGAAAGAACGTCTTGCCCGCAGTGAACGTCTTGTGAGCGGCGAGGAAGCCGTTGCAGTCAAAGGCACCGGCGAAGAAGGTATCGATCAGATCCGTGCTCTTCTCGGCCTGACCGAGCTTGTCACCAATGTAAATCTGCCCAATATGGGTCAGATCCCCAACCTGCCCATGGGTGCTGTTGTCGAGACCAACGCCGTCTTCCGCTCCGGCTCCGTTACTCCTGTTTTCACCGGTCCTATTCCCAAGGAGATCCATCCGCTCATCACCCGCATCTGTACCGAACAGGAACTTCTGAACGAAGGTATCGCTGAGCGCAGTTTTGAAAAGATTTTCACTGCTTTTGCAAACGATCCTCTGGTCACCTGTGGCCTGGAAGATGCCAGAAAGCTCTTTGATGAGATGATTGACAATACTGTAGAATATCTTTCTATGTATCCTGCAAGAAAAATGACCCCCTGAGGAGGATTATTATGCTGCAAAAACCTGTTCGTACCGAAAAATTCATCCAGTTTGGAGAAGGCGGCTTCCTGCGCGGATTCGTTGACTGGATCATTCAGCTGACCGATGAGGTCACTGATTTCAATGCTTCTGCTGTTGTGGTACAGCCCATTGAAAAGGGTCTGTGTGCCAAGCTTGAGGAGCAGAACTGTGTCTATACCAATGTCATGCGGGGCATGAAAAACGGCGAACCCACCGTTGAGATGAAAAAAATCGATGTAATCTCCCGTACGGTTGAGCCCTACAAGGATTGGAACGCCTATATCGCGCTGGCGGAGAATCCTGATTTCCGCTTTGTTGTTTCCAACACCACCGAGGCAGGCATTGCTTTTTCTGCTGATGACCGCCCCGAAAACGTACCGAACGTGACCTTCCCCGCAAAAGTTACTCTGCTTCTGAAAAAGCGCTTTGAGTGCGGACTTCCCGGCTTTATCTTCCTGCCCTGTGAACTGATCGAGAAAAACGGCCGTACCCTGAAAAAGTATATCCTCGACTATATTTCTCTGTGGAATATGGGCGAAGATTTTGCCGGATGGGTAGAGAAAGAAAACATCTTCTGTGATACTCTGGTCGACCGTATCGTTACCGGTTTCCCCCATGGAGAGAAATTCGATCTGGGTTATGAGGACAATATGCTGAATACCAGCGAGCTGTTCCATCTGTGGGTCATCGAAGGTCCTTCCTGTGTCGCAGAAGAATTCCCCTTTGAAAAGGCAGGTCTGGACATCATCGTCACCGACGATCTGACCCCTTACCGCACCCGCAAGGTCCGCATCCTCAACGGCGCCCATACTTCGATGATCCCCTACGCCATGGTCAGAGGTATTGAGACCGTCGGCGACTGCATGGCTGATGAACAGATGAGCCGCTTTGTCAAAGGCTGTGTCTATGATGAGATCATTCCTACCCTTGATCTGCCCGAATCCGAGCTGACCGCCTATGCCGACGACGTTTTCGAGCGTTTCTGCAATCCGTTCATCCGCCATCTGTGCAGCTCCATCTCGCTGAACTCCGTTTCCAAGTTCAAGGTACGCGTGCTGCCTTCTCTTCTGGAGTATATCAAGCGGAAGAACACCCTGCCCGAAAAGCTGATCTTCTCCTTTGCTCAGCTGATCAAGTTCTATAAGACCGGCACCCCCAACGACGATGCCGCCGTCACTGCTTTTATGCAGAATGAACCCATCTCTGCCATTCTGGCAAACACCGCTTTCTGGGATGAAGACCTCTCCTTCCTGACCGAGGCGGTCGAAAAGGCTTACGCCGAGGAGGACAAAGTATGGTGATCCATCCGCTCGACAATGTCGAGGTCAATCTGGAAAACGGTCATAAATACGCCCTTCGTGACATCGCCTGCGGCGAAACGATCATGAAGTACGGAAATCCCATCGGCCATGCCACCGCCGACATCAAGGCGGGCGATCATGTCCACAGCCACAACATGAAGACCAATCTCAGCGGCAATTTGGAGTATACCTACGCTCCCGATTATACCCCTTCTGTCAAGGTCGGGACCGATCTGACCTTTGAGGGCTATGTCCGCAAAGACGGAAAAGTCGGCATCCGCAATGAGGTCTGGATCATCAACACTGTCGGCTGCGTCAATAAGATCGCGAAAAGACTGTCTGTACTGACCGGTGCCAGATATTTCGAGCATCCTTTCGGCTGCTCACAGCTGGGCGGTGACCATAAAACCACTCAGCTGATCCTGAAAGGCCTTGTCAACCACCCCAATGCAGCCGGTGTGCTGGTGCTGGGTCTGGGTTGTGAGAACAACAATATTCCCGAATTCCAGAAGGTGCTGGGCGAATGGGATCCCGAGCGGGTCCGCTTCCTTGTGACCCAGGAATGCGATGACGAGATCGAAGAAGGCGTGCGCATCATCAAAGAGCTGCAGGCTTATGCCGATACCTTCAAGCGGGAACCGGTGCCGGTATCAAAGCTGATCCTCGGTCTGAAATGCGGCGGCAGCGACGGCTACAGCGGTATCTCTGCCAATCCTCTTGTCGGTTCGCTTTCCGACAGGCTGATCTCTTACGGCGGATCCTGTGTTCTGACCGAGGTTCCCGAGATGTTCGGTGCTG
>JAFQND010000272.1 GCA_017396055.1 Oscillospiraceae bacterium | reverse complement strand
TCGAAAAAGATGCCAAGATCAGCGAAGTGGTCTATCTCGCCATCAACGAAGGCTTCTCCAGACTGCCGGTCTATGAAAAAGACATGGACAACATTATCGGTCTGATCTATGTCAAGGACCTTCTCTGTCTGGTAGGCTGCAACTCTTCCGAAGATTTCAAAGTCTCTGATTTTGTCCGTCCGGTCATGTATGTGCCCGAGTCGGTCAAGTGCCGTGTGCTCTTTGCTGAGTTCAAAAAGCAGAAGGCCCATCTGGCGGTCGTTGTGGACGAATACGGCAGCACTGCCGGTCTGGTCAGTATGGAAGACATGCTGGAATCCATTGTCGGCGATATCGAAGACGAATACGACCAGCCCGAAGAAGAAGAGATTCAGAAGATCACCGAGGATGATTATCTTCTGGAGGGTACCGTCGAACTGGATGACCTGCGTGAGCTGACCGGCCTGGACTTCTCCGATGAGGAGGACGAAGACCTGGATACACTGGGCGGATTCCTGATTCACCGTCTGGGATATATCCCCGAAAAAGACGAAAATCCCGAGCTTCTTTACGGCGGATGGAGCTTCCGTGTCGAGAGCATGGATGAGCGCCGCATCGATAAAGTCAAGGTGCACCGTCTGCCCGAAGAGAGCGAAGAAGAAAGCGAATAAAACCAAAAGGCCTGTGCTTACGCAGGCCTTTCTTCATCAAAGAGGAGTGATCCTGTGAGCGAATGTGTAATGGTCGAAAACGTTCCCTTTATCAGTCAGCTGGTGAATTATCCCACCGGATGTGAGAGCGTTTCTGCGACGATGGTGCTCAACTGGGCCGGCGTCAAGGTGACTGTCGATGAATTTATCGATAAATATCTGGCGGTGGGTACCGCTCCTTACCGGAATGACGCGGGCGAACTGGTTGGCTGTGATCCGTGGGAAGAATTTCCCGGTGACCCCCGCACCGAAAAGGGTTGGGGCTGTTTCCTTCCCGTTGTGACCAATGCGGTGGAGAAGATGGATGCACCGGTAAAAATGATCCCTCTGCGGGGCGAACCGCTGGAGAAACTCTGCCACGACTGGCTGGATAAAGGTATTCCGCTGGTGTTCTGGGCGACGATCCATATGAACCCTCCCAGGGAGTTTACCCGCTGGCATACACCTGAGGGCAAAGAGATCATCTGGATCAGTCCGATGCATTGCCTTGTTCTGATCGGCTACGACGAGAACGGATATTATTTCAATGACCCCACAGACGGCGAGCGGACATACTTCCCCAAAGCGGCCGTTGAGGCAGGTTATGATGCACAGGGGCGCCAGGCACTGGCGATCCTGCCGGAGAAATAAACAGAAAAAAGGACCTTCCGCTTTGGAAAGGTCCTTTCTTTTTTAACCGATCATGGCGTCCAGCTCTGCGGGAGTAACGGTGCGAAGAACAGTTCCATCCATCGCTTTGAAGAGGATCGTTCCGTCATCCCAGAGAATGTACTGATGGGTGCTTCCTTCTTTGGGGATCGAGACCGAACCGGGATTCAGATAGATAAAATCACCGGCGGGCTCACATTTGGGCACATGGGTGTGACCGTTCAGAAGAATGTCGCCCTTTTTCAGCATGGGAGGAGTCTGGGGATTGAAGTGATGGCCATGGGTGGCAAAAACGGTGCGGCCGTCCAGATACAGCAGGCAGGAATCCGAAAGAATGGGGAACTGCAGGACCATCTGGTCCACTTCGGTGTCACAGTTGCCGCGGACACAGAGAAGCTCGTTCTTTACGGGATTGAGCAGGTCGATGACCTCTTTGGGAGCATAGCCCTCGGGCAGGTCGTTGCGGGGACCGTGATAGAGAATATCACCCAGAATAAGCAGCTTTTCGGCTCCCTCGCGGGCATAGGCCTCCAGCAGCTCACGGCAGTACAGGACGGAGCCGTGGATGTCGGATGCGATCAGGATCTTCATAATATCAACCTTTCTTTTGAAGAATCAGAGTCTGACGATATTGGTCATGATACCGGCGGGAACGATATCGATGATGCCATAGCTGGGCCTTCCTTCTCTGGGACAGGAGGGACTTCCGGGATTCATCACATAAAGTCCGTCGACATAACGGTTGTCAGCCACATGGGTATGACCATATAATGCTATGGAGCAGCCGCTGCTTCTGGCCGAAGATTCCAGATGATAGGTGCCGCCTTTGACACCGACGGTGTGGCCGTGACAGAGAAAGATCTTTTTTCCGCCGGCTTCGATGATTTGCTCGGCGGGAGCAAGCGAAGCAAGATCACAGTTGCCGCGTACGACCTTCAGCCGGATATCCGGAAAGGCCATCGCGATTTCTTCCGCCTCCCGTTCTCCGTCGCCCAGATGGATAAAGAGCGAAACTTCTTTGTGATGTTTTTCGACGATATCGTAGAGGGCGTGAAAATTCCGGTGGGTGTCGGAAACAACAACGATTCGCATGGGCATACTCCTTTCGGCAGGGCATAATGAACGGCTGTTCAGCATAAGTATAATCCATCTGATGACTTCAAGTCAAGATTTGACAACGGAGGGATCACATGAACCGGAAAGATCCTTTGCTTGAAAGACAAAAGCTCTTACAGATGCTGGCAAAGAAAACGGGCAGAGATGCCGCCCGGATGGAACAGGAACTGGCAAAAGGCGACGTGTCG
>JAFQND010000271.1 GCA_017396055.1 Oscillospiraceae bacterium | reverse complement strand
GGCACAGATGGTAGAACTGTCCGGATTCGTTACGGGCGTGATTTTGAGTCATATAATCCAGCGCATCATAGGCTTCTTCTATGGAAATGCCTCCCTGGAAGAAATTCCACATGCGGGCGATCTCTTCAATATCGTTTTCGGAGACTGTTCTTAAGAGCAGGTCATCGGTCAGCAGTTTCATATGGCAGTATCCTCCTTTAAACGGTGCTGCTTTCCCATTTTTCTCAGCCAGAAGATGAAGAGGATCGGCAGGATAATGCCCTTGCAGCAGGCGGTGATGGTGATTGCCCACCAGATACCGTCCAGACCCAGTGCTGTCCCAGACAGCACCATGGAAAGCGGAATGCGCGAGAAGGTAAAGGAGATGCTGATGATGCTGGGGATGATGGTGTTGCCAAAGCCCTGAAATGCACCGGCGGTGATCGTTTCGGTGCAGCTGCAGACCTGTGCCAGGGCAAGGATCTGCAGATAAGAGGTGCCGACAGCCAGTGCCACCGGATCATTCGGGATAAAGGCACCGATCAGCGGTTCTGCCCAGATGCTGAGGATCAGCGTACAGAGAAGTCCCCACAGGATAATGATGACCATCGAAACACGATAGCCTTTTTTGGCGCGGGGGAAATTGCCTGCACCGTAATTCTGTGCCACAAAGCTGTTGACCGCCACGGCAAAACCGTCGCCGGTCATCCACGAAATGGATTCGATCTGGCTGCCCACCTTCTGTACGCCCACAGCCACGTCACCGTATCCGGAAACCAGTCTTGCCATGATGATGGAGAACATGGCAAAGGCAGCGGTCTGCAGCGCGGTGGGGAAGCTCATTTTTACGATCTCACGGATGATGGGGATATCGGGTCTTTCAAAGAAATGCACCTTTTTGAACAGGTGCTCGTCCTTGACGATATAGGCAAGCAGTGCGGTCAGAACGATCAGCTGTGCGGCGACCGTCGCAATGGCGGCACCCTGTACGCCCATTTCGGGGAAGGGACCGACACCGAAGATCAGAAGCGGGTCCATGATGATGTTGAAGCCCAGTCCGGCAAATGTCGCATAAAGGGGCGTGCGGCTGTTGCCGCTGACCGTGATGAGAGCGGAGAGCAGCTGACCGAGGAAGGAGAAGGTCATGCCGCAGCCGACGATGCGCAGATAAACTTCACCGGTTCGGATTACTTCGGGGCTGTCAAAACGGTAAAACGCCACCAGCGGCGTGGCTCCCAGTATCAGCACCAGGCTGAAGATGACCGCCAGAACGGTACAAAGCTGAATGCTGTTCTGTGCATAGTGGGCGGCACCGTCGGTGTCGCCTTCGCCCAGTTTCTGACCCACCCGGACCTGTCCGCCCATGCGGGCGAGAATGACAAGGCTTGTGGCCATCCACATGAACATGCCGCCGGCACCCACCGCCGCCACAGCTCCGGCACCCAGCCGTCCGATCCAGAACATATCGGTCATGTTATACGCCGTCTGGATCATCGATGTGCCCATGATCGGCAGTGCAAGCTTCGCCAGTCCGCCGGCGATGCTGCCGTGTAAGAGATCAACACGTTTTGCCATAGAAAACTTCCTTCAGATGGATTTCTCAGGATTCGTCCAGCGCGCGCATGACGTCCTTTTCGAAACGGACACCGATCTGACCGCAGCCGCAGCTGTCATACCAGCGGGAGTTGCGCAGATAGACAGCAGTGATCTGATTTTCGGGATCCACCCAGAAATGGGTGCCGTAAGCACCGGACCATCCGAAGGTACCGGCGGGCAGATGAGGATTTTTCTGTGTGACGCGGACACCGAGTCCCCAGCTGTCATAGACGTCGCGGCCGGGGATACAGGCAGGGACAAAGGGCGTGCTGTACAGTTCCATCAGTTCGGGGCTGACGATCTCAATTCCGTTATAGGTGCCTTTTCCGCGGAGCATTTCGGCGAAGATGAAATAGTCTTCGACGCTGCCGACCATGGACGCACCGCCGCAGTGATAGGTCGGGGCAATTCCTTCGTACATATGGCGTCCCATATCACAGGCGATGATTCCGTTACCGTTATCGAGGCGGTCGGTCATCGTGATCATGCGGTCCCACTGTTCTTCGGTGGCGGTAAAGATCAGATCCTTGAGCCCCAGCGGATCGAGGATATTCTCTCTGACGAAATCGGCATAGGGCATACCGCTCTTTTCTTCTATGATACGGGCCATGACGTCGAAGGCCACCTGACCGCTGTAGCTGCAGTTCTCCATCGGATCAAAGGACAGGCAGCAGCTGCTGGTAAAATAATCCACGACAGAGCGGATGGACTGCCGGCTTTCGAAGGGGATATTCTCCGCCTGCAGTATACCGATGGGATCGGCAGTGACGATGCCATTGACATGGCTCAGCAGATGGAAAATGCGCAGGTCGTTGGTGGGCTTGTGATCGGGAACGACTTTTCCGTCCTCCAGACGGCCGACCATGATGTTTTTGAAAGCGGGAAGGTGGTCAGAGACCTTGTCATAGATGGAATACCAGCCCTTCTGCATGCCGATAAGGGCGGCGATACCGGTGACGGGCTTGGTCATCGAGGCAAGGCGGAACAGGGTATGGGGAGGCAGAGGCTCACCGGTGCGGGGATCTTTGACACCGGCATAGATCTGGCTGAGGATCTCACCGTTCTGGGCGACCATGATGGCGGCACCGGAGACCCGGTTGACACGCAGATCATCATCCAGCCTCTTTTGAAGAATATCGTTGAGAATGGCTTTGTTCAGTGTTTTCATTAGGATCTCTCCTTACGGAAAATATATTATTTATCTGCATTATAGCACAGCCCTGTCCGGACAGCAAGTGCGCACAAAACAGAAAAGCTCCCGTCCGGGGAGCTTTTGCTTTATTCATACAGCCAGTAGGCACGGGAACGCTCGCGGAATTCGGCAGACACCTTTTCCCAGCGGGGGAGAATCTCATCGGGATCGAACTCACCGTCGCGAAGCTCATTGCCGCCCAGCAGACGGTCGATGAAGTAATATCCCAGCTTTTCGTAATAAAGCCAGAAATCCTCGGCAGGGGAGAGGTTCTTTGCCTCTCTGAGCAGTCTCAGACCGATCTCGGGGGCGTTGATGCTGCCGCCGGTCAGATGGACCTGTACGCCGCCGCAGATCTTGCCCTGGTGTTTTGAGAAGGTGGGCATGAAGTAGGTGGGGCGGAAACGGACGCCCGCAAGACCATAGGCATTCATTTTGTCAGCGAGGACATACGGATCGATCCAGGGAGCGCCGACGATCTCGAAAGGATGGGTGGTGCCGCGTCCTTCGGACAGACAGGTTCCCTCAAACAGACAGGTGCCGCTGTAGAGGCGGATGCTGTCCATGTTCGGCAGGTTGGGGCTTGCGTTGACATAGAAAAGTCCGGTCTCTTCCCAGGTCATATCGCGGCGGTAACCCTCCACAGGGATAACGGTCAGCTCACAGCCGATCTTTTCTTCGGCGTTGACCATCCGGGCAAATTCGCCGATGGTCATGCCGTACTGAGCGGGCATCTCCCATGCCGAGACGATGCAGCGCTTTGCGGGATCTGTGGGGACATTGCCGGCGGTGACAGTGCAGCCGGCAGGATTGGGACGGTCCAGCACCACGAGGGGCTTACCGGCCTTTGCACAGGCCTTCATGGCTTCCATCAGAGCGGCGAGATAGGTATAGAAGCGGCAGCCCACATCCTGTGCGTCAAACAGAAGGATATCGAAATGCTCGGTCTGTTCGGGGGTCATGCCGTCCACCGTGTGGCCATAGGTGGAATAGACCGGGATACCGGTCCGTTCGTCGGTAAAGGTATCCACCGCTTCACCGGCCTGACGATCGCCGCGGACACCGTGTTCGGGGGAATAGAGGGCAGTGAGATTATAGAGTTTCCGCACCGCTTCGATGGAATCGGAGAGGTCGGCGGTGACGGCGGCAGGGGTGGTCAGCAGGCCAAGGCGTTTGCCGCCCAGAAGATCGGCATATTCGGCAAGGCGGTCGAGACCGCAGCGTACGTTGGGCATATGATATCCTCCTTTGGAGTCGTTCTGTCTTTATTCTACCGTATAGCGCGGGAAATTACAAGGCTGTTTCATCGGCAGAAATTATACTTTGATGGATCCATCCAGTATCCGGTCGATGATCTTCTGTGCCCTTGATTCCATGGCGGGCAGACCGGTCAGCGGGAAGAATCGCAGAGCTTTGCTCTCGTCGTCGGACACCTTGATCTCGCCGCTGCAGTCTGTTGCTTTGAACAGAACGATGACGGTGCACATTTTGTCGCCGTTGGGGTATTCAAAATAAAAATCCTGTCCGGACAGAACAGTGACCAGTTCAAGCCGGTCGGCGGTGATGCCGGCTTCTTCTTTCAGTTCTCTGACGGCAGTTTCTTCGATGGTCTCGTAAAGTTCCATCGAACCGCCCGGGATCCCCCAGGTACCGGTATCGGTCCTCAGATTCAGCAGAAGCTCTTTTTTATCGTTGAAGACCAGCGTTGTGGCACCGATACCTATCAGCGGATCGTGGCCGACATGCTTTCTCAGGTCCATGATATATCCCATGAAATTTCCCCCTTTTCATCCGTTCTGATTTTACTATATCATGTTTTTCTGCTTCCCGCAATGTATCGGAACTGTACGGATAAAACAGAAAAGAGAGTTTCGCCGCTTTTTCTTGTCTTTCGGAAAAATGCATGGTATAATAAAATCAATAATCCCCAACCATATTTTTGAAAGGCGGGAATCTGCGTGCCCAGTTCAGTTTTTGATATTATGGGTCCGGTCATGATCGGACCGTCCAGCTCTCATACCGCCGGTGCCGCCCGGCTCGGCAAGATGGCCTATAAACTCTCCGGCGGCGATATCTCCAAGGTAGACATTTATCTGCACGGTTCCTTTGCCGCCACCTATCGCGGACATGGCACCGACAAAGCTCTGCTGGCGGGTCTTCTGAATCTGCCTCCCTGGGATGAAAAGCTCAGAGATTCCTTCCGTCTGGCAGATGAAAAGGGACTGAAATATACCTTTATCCCCACCGATCTGGGCAATGCTCACCCCAATACCGTCAAATTCGTCATCGAGAGTTCCACCGGTGACATCAGCGAGATCACCGGCTCCTCCATCGGCGGCGGTCAGGTGGTCATCAGTGAGATCGACGGTCTGGAGGTCCATTTCTCCGGCGAACGGCCTATTCTGATCACCAAGCATCAGGATACCCCCGGTATCATTTCTGCCATCACCACCCTGCTTTATGAGGCACGGATCAATATCGGCAACATGACCGTCAGCCGCAGCCGTCAGGACAAGCTGGCCAATATGTATATCGAGATCGATTCTCTCTGTCCCGAAAACTTCACCGCCCGGGTCCTGGAGATCCCCGGTATGATGCGCGTCAAGCTCTTGCTCCCCATTGAGGAGCGGATGCCTGCACACTTTTAAGGAGGTCTGACGATGGATGCCATTACTGTGATCAAGCGCTGTGCAGAAGAAAACTGTACCATCGGCGGCCTTGCCTTTGCCCTTGAAAAAGAAAACAACGGCCTTTCCTCTGCGGATGTTCTTCTGAAGGTCGAACAGATGCTGGAGGTCATGGAGAAAGCAGCTTCCAATGCGCTGCATGAGCCGGTCATTTCGGTCAGCGGTCTTTCCGGCGGAGATGCTTTCCTTTACAATAATTATTACACCTCCGGCCTGTCGATGATGGGCGAGATCCCTTCGCTGGCCATTGCCTATGCTCTTTCGTCCTCTGAGACCAACGCCGCCATGGGCCGTATCGTGGCTTGTCCCACGGCCGGTTCCTGCGGTATCCTGCCTGCGGCGCTGTTTGCCGTGGCAAAGGTCAAGGGCCTGTCCCGTGCAAAGCTGGTAGACGGTTTCCTGACTGCCGGTGTGCTGGGTATGATCATCGCTGAGCATGCCTGCCTCGCAGGTGCACAGGGCGGCTGTCAGGCCGTATGCGGCTCTGCTTCTGCAATGGCTGCCGCTGCCGTGGTCGCCATGCTGGACGGCACTCCCGAACAGTGCTTCAACGCTGCCGCCATCACCATCAAAAATTCTCTGGGCCTTGTCT
>JAFQND010000270.1 GCA_017396055.1 Oscillospiraceae bacterium | reverse complement strand
GGGGCGGTTTTTTGTTGTTGGAAGAATCCGTCGGAGAACCTCCCCTTGATTCCAAGGGGAGGCTTAGTCTGGTGGTACGAAACTATTACTTGATCAAAGACTCGAAATGCTCAGCTAACCGGTCCATATCATCAATGCTTGCGGTCTGATAGGGAGTCATCTTCTTATCGTCGCAGGTGCGGCTGAGGGTGGGCATCGAAATACCAATCTTGTTCAGATGGTATTTTGCGGTGGCGGGATAGGTCAGGCACTCGAGATAAGCTGCCAGACAGATGAATCCGCCGATCAGGTCAGCCTTTTCGGGCTGTTTGTCAAAGTTGTCGCAGAGCCATGCGTACAGATGGGGATGGAAGTTTGCCATGACGCCGCAATAGCCGGAGCATCCGCCGCGGAGGGTTGCCAGCAGGGTCTGTGCGTTGGCGTCAAAGAGCATGGGCTTGAGGGCGGGAGAATCGGTCTCGTTGATCTGTCTGACACGGCGGTTGATCTCTTCTGCGTCACAGCAGGTGTCCTTGATGTAGGCAAAACGTCCGGACTTGACCATAAAATCGATCATGGCGGGGGTCAGAAGACGCTTGTAGGGACGGGGGCACTCATAGATACCCAGCGCAACGTCGGCGGGCAGAGCGTCCATCATCTTCTGGCAGTCGGCGATCCAGGCTTCGTCCGAGGTGTTGTCGATGTCAAAGCGGTTGGAGATGAGGATCAGCGCGTCCACGCCGGTGGCAGCCACGCCTTTCAGCTCTTCCAGCTGATCTTCAAAGGAATCACTGATATGACCGGAGGCGACAATGGTCATGGGCTCACGGGATTTGTCTGCGGCAGCCAGTTCGTCGGCGGTCTCTTTGACGACTTTTGCCAGCTTGACGCGGTCTTCCAGAGACAGAAGATGGATCTCGCTGGACTGACAGGAAGCGAAAATACCGGCACAGCCTTCGTCCCAGTACCATTTGACCATCTTTCTGACGGCATCATAGTCAACGGTGTTGTCGGGGTGATAGGGGGTGACCATGGTGGGATATGCGCCGAAATTGAATCTTCTCATGATAAATACCTCACTTTATGATTTCTCTGAAGTTTTCAATGCGGTGGAAGGTGGCATAGTTCGAGTTGTGGAAGCTGTTGGCATTGTTAAAGGCGGTGCGGCTCTGATAGATGATATCGTCCCCGTCGATAAAGAAGTCCACATACTGGAAGGCGATCTTTCCGGGGTCGTCTTCGCTCCAGTCGAGGAGGTGCTTCACCAGCCGCCAGTTTTCCAGATCGGGCGAAACGATCAGCGACAGAAGGTTGCGCAGGGTCTTTGGCTCCTCCAGCCGGTAGCTGACCAGGGCAATATAGAGGCCCGACTTTTCGTCATAGAGGAAATTGCACTTGGAAGTGGTGGTGGGAATGTCGATCAGCCCTGTAAAGGTCATCTCCTTTTCAGGCTCGGAAGGGTCAAAACGAAGCTTCAGATCCTTGCCGTCGGCATAGCGCAGAATGTCATAGATCTCACCGTCGGGGCCTTCGACCACGCTTCCCTCGATACCGCCGGCGATGCCGTCCATGAGGGGGTCCTCCGGGTGATTGCCGGGGACATAGAATTCACTGCAGGTCCAGTTGGAGGCATCCAGAAGGTCACAGTCCGCAGGAGCAGAGACAACCGCGTCGCCGAAGACTTTTCTGTTCCAGGCGCCGTACTGCACGTCGGTCATGACCCTGCCTTTTGCGATGAGAACGGGCATGGGTGCTCTGTGCAGACCGCATTCGTTGATATGGGCAGAACCGCGGAACAAAACGGTGGGCATGCCCCAGGTGGCGCCCTCGTCATCCGACCGGCCGATCAGCAGATCGCCGTATTCGTTGGAACAGGCGATGGAATACAAACTGCCCTTATGCACAAACAGCGTGCCCCAGAAGCAGGGCATAAGCTGGGTCACATAACTCCAGCTCTCGCCGCCGTCGTCCGAACGGCACAG
>JAFQND010000269.1 GCA_017396055.1 Oscillospiraceae bacterium | reverse complement strand
GCCTATTTTCTCAAAGATCCTGCGGGACTGCCGGATTTTTACCGCTCTCTTCTGGAAGTTTATCCGCCCGAACGGGTCATCTGTGATTATATTGCCGGTATGACCGACCGATATGCGGTAAATCTTTATCAGCAGCTGAGCCTGCCTAAATTCTGGTCGGGTATCTGAATCAACAGAAAGGAGAAGTTCCATGCCGATTCCACAAAGTTTTCTGGATGATCTGAAACAGCGCAGCGATATCGGCACGGTCATCTCCGGTTATGCTGCTCTTCGCCGTCAGGGACGCACCAGCAAGTGTCTGTGCCCTTTTCACTCCGAAAAGACACCGTCCATGGTGATCTATCATGAGAATCAGTCTTTTTACTGCTTCGGCTGCGGAGCGGGCGGAGATGTGATCAGTTTTATCATGCGCATCGAAAACCTCGGTTATATCGAAGCGCTGCGTTTTCTTGCCGAGCGGGCCGGCATGGAACTGCCCGAAGAAGAAAGAGAAGACCCCATTCTGCGCATCCGTCCGGTGATCTATGAGATCAACCGGCTGGCAGCGAGATTCTATCACGATTGCCTGAAATCCGAAGCCGGCGCTCCCGCCAGAGAATACTTTGCTTCCCGCGGACTCAGCTCAAAGACCATCACGAAATACGGTCTGGGTTTTGCGCCTCCCGGATGGAGCAATCTGCGTGATCATCTGCGCAAAAAAGGCTTTACCGATGAACAAATGCTGCAGGCGGCTGTAGTCGTCAGAGGAAAGAATAATTCCTGTTATGACGCTTTCCGCAATCGTGTGATGTTTCCCATTATCGATTTAAGGAAAAATGTGATTGGTTTCGGCGGAAGAGTGCTGGACGATTCCAAGCCCAAATATCTCAACTCCTCCGATACGCCGGTCTTCAAAAAGAGCCAGAATCTTTTCTCTCTGAATTATGCCAAGGGCAAGACCGACAGAAGACTTATTCTGGCAGAAGGATACATGGATGTCATCTCGGTCAATCAGGCCGGATTTGAGAATGTTGTTGCCACCCTCGGTACCTCGCTGACCGCTGAGCAGAGCCGCCTCATGGCACAGTACGCCGATGAGGTCATCATCGCCTATGACTCGGACGGAGCGGGCCGCGCCGCCACCAGCCGGGCTGTCGGTTTACTGGAGGCAGTGGGCATCAAAACCCGCATTCTCAATATGAAGGGCGCGAAAGACCCCGACGAATATATCAAAAAATTCGGTGCCCAGCGGTTCAAGCTGCTTCTGGAGGACGCTGGAAGCGTGACCGAATACCAGCTTTCGGTCATCCGCGCAAAATATGATCTGGATACCATCGACCAGAAAAGCGCTTATGCCAATGAGGCGGCGAAATATCTGGCCACCATCCAGAATCCCATCGAGCGGGAGCTTTATGCCGGCTCGGTGGCCCAGGATACCGGTGTTCCCGCCGGCACTATCCTGACCCGTGTCGCTGACATCCGAAAGCGGATGTCCCGTCAGGCACAGAAAAAAGAATGGTCCGATATCCAGCAGGGAAAGAGCAATCTTCCCGCCGGTGTATCCGGTACCCGCAGCATCGGAGCTGTCCAGGCCGAAGAGAGTATCATTGCGGGCCTGTTCCGTCATCCCGATGAGGCAGACAAGCTGCGTGAACAGCTGACGGCCGAGGATTTCGTCACGGAGGAAGGAAAGGCGGTTTTTGGTATAATTATAGAGAAACTGCAGCAAAATAGCAGTGTTTCTCTGAGTGACCTGCCGGCCGACCTGACCAGAGAGCAGATGGATTATGCGTCCCGCTGTTATGCAAGACAGCAGGGAATGGAGCTTTCGCTTCAGGTCATGACCGACTGTGTCCGTGCGCTGAAGGAATACAAACGAAAAGAGTCCCTCAAATCCGTGACCCAAAGCGACGAGGAGGCTATTCGCATGGCCGAACTCATCCGCAGCAGGAAAAAGTAAACTTTCGGGGAAGTCCCCGTGCAATGATAGTTGGAATAAAGG
>JAFQND010000268.1 GCA_017396055.1 Oscillospiraceae bacterium | reverse complement strand
GAACGGCACCGAGTTCAAGCTGGGCGCTGCCTCCGACATCGGCGATGAGAACGTTTCTGACGGTGTTTACGCTGCTGATGATATTGCTGAGATGTTCATCCAGAACGAGACCGCTTACTGGACTCTGTACATTGTCGACGGTTACTGCTACGAGGCTGTCAAGACCGATAAGGTTCAGAAGACCGACCTGTACGTGACATCCAAGTCCGTTGTTTACAACACCAGCGACAACAAGGTCACCTACATCTTCGCTCTGAACACCAAGGCTGACGGTAAGGGTGATGCTTACACCTTCACTGCTACCACAGACGGTTACAACGCAAACTATGACAAGATTGACATCGGCGACCTCGTTGCTTACACCTACGATGCCAATACCAAGGAAGCCTATGGTATCACCGAGTACTTTGCCATCGCTGAGGAAGATGCCACCGAGGACATGACCGTCGAGACCGGCTCTGTGGCGGTTGAGATTCCCAAGGAAGTTGTTAACGTTCTTCCCGAGGAGACCACCAGCATCACCCTCGTTCACACCACTCCCGAGGTCGATGCCGCTGCCGGTACCGTTACCTTCGACTCCGTTGAGCTGATCGACCAGAACGGTGAGGTTGTGGACCTTGAGACCCTCAACACCACCGGCGAGAAGCTGACCGTTACCCTGCCCGTTTCCGGCATTGCCAACGGCACCAACGTTGTTATCTACCACGACGGCGTTGCTGTTGCCACCGCTGTTGTTACCGACGGCAAGGTGACCTACGAGGCCGACCACTTCTGTGAGGTCGTGATCGCTGCTGCCTCCGCCACCGTTAAGAATGCGGATGAGCTCGTTGCTGCGATCGCCGAGGGCGGCCGCATCGTGCTCGCAGCCGATATCACCATCGCCTCCAAGCTCACCATCACCAAGGACACCGAGATCATCGGCGACGGCAAGACCCTTACCTACACCGGTGATGACCGTGTCATCGACGTTGTCAAGGAGTCTGTTGATGTTGATCTCATCATCCGCGACCTGACGGTCGACTGCACTGCCGGTTATACCGCGCGTGGTATCAACCTTAACAACAACGGCAAGCACGAGCTGCACAACGTCGTTGTTGAGGGCGAGAATATCACCTACGCCATCAACATGCCCGACTCTTCCGACAACTCCACCCTCCTGATCAACGGCGGTTCCTATACGGCAAATATCGCCCTGAACGTCTGGGGTGAGGACGTTGTCATCACCGCGAAGGATGCCGATTTCATCTCCGTTGATAACAACACTGTCGAAGAGTATAAGGCTATCGGTCTGAATAACAACGGTGGTGAGAGCGTTGCTGAGGGCACCGTTATCACCGTTGAGGGTGGCAGCATCATCGCCCGCGATGAGAACGGCGATCCCTCCACCGCTATTAGCAATGCCACCCTGACCGGTGAGGTCAACGTCTGTGAGGACGTTGAGGTTGTCGGTGCTATCCGCACTCCCGTTGCCGTCGTTCTCTACGAGGGTCAGGATAACTTCTACTCCTGCTTCACTCTGGAGGAGGCCATTGATACGGCACAGAAGACCCCTGCGGCCACCACCACCGTTAAGCTGCTGCAGGATATTGAGCTTGAGAAAAAGCTGGTTATTGACGGTTCAGTTGTTATTGACTTGAATGGTAAGATCATTAGCTACACTAACACAGAAGCTGCGGCTTCCTGTGCTATCGAGAATAAGGGCAATCTGACTCTTATGAATGGTACCGTGACCTATCAGGGTGTTGGTGATCCCAGCTTTGGCTATGGCACCAATACCATCAATAACACGGGTAAGCTGGTTATTGAAAATGCAACCATTATCAATACCACGACTGTCGGTTCCAGCGTTGGCGTCGATTGCTCTGCAGGTGCGGAACTGATCGTCAACAGTGGTGAGATCAAGAGTGAGAAGAACGCTATCCGCCTGTGCCCCTTCGGTAGCGCTGCAATCAGCTGCACCATTAACGGCGGAACGATCACGGGTGCCCGCGCGATCCAGATCCAGTTGCCGAGCAACAATCCTGCATCTGCTCCTGAGATCAATCTGACCGTTAACGGCGGAACTCTGACCAGCAAGGTTGCCGACGGACTTGCTCTGTACTCTTATTCTGCGGGCCAGAGCTTTGCCAATGTCGATGTGACCATCGCCGGCGGTACCTTTAATGGCCATGTCGCATTCGGCGGCGGCTATAAGGGCGATGCGGAGACCGTTACTGTTACCGGCGGTACCTTTAATGGTGATCTGGGCAGATATCTTGTCGGCGATGGCTGGGAAGATATCACGATTTCCTAATAAGCACACGGTAAACCGAATTTAAACGAGCTGCCTGCCCCGACCGGGGCAGGCAGCTTTCTTTTTTTACATCCGATTTTACATCCGATTATTGACACCGGGGATGCGGGGTGCTACAATACGGGAAAAAGAGGGGCGGGGCACACATTCTCCCCACCCCAAAAAGGAGATACTGCCATGATTTTTGAAAATATGGACCGCATCGTTTTTGCCGGTGATTCCGTTACCGATATGGGCAGCACCAACCCCGTGGGCGAGGGCCTGTTTGACAGCCTCGGCAAGGGCTACGTCCGCCTTGTGGAGAGCATGCTTGCCGCATGGTATCCCGAGCTGGCTCTGCGCATTACCAACTCTGCCATCAGCGGCAACACCAGCCGGGATCTTCTGAACCGCTTTGACCGGGACGTGGTGGATCTCAATCCCGACTGGGTCTCCATCTGTGTCGGCATCAACGACGTGTGGCGTCAGTTTGATGTGCCGGCATTCAAAGAATTGATGATCACCCCGGAAGAATATGAGAGCAACATTGAGCAGATGATCCTCAAGGTCAAGGATAAGGTCAAGGGCGTTTTCCTGATCACGCCCTATCTCATCGAGGTCAACCGCGAGGATATGCTGCGGGCACGTATGGACGTGTATTCCGATATCTGCCGTCGGCTTGCCGCAAAGCACGGCTGCACCCTCATCGATTTCCAGAAAATGTTCGAGGAGTATTGCAGGATCCGTCATTCCTGCTGCCTTGCATGGGACCGCGTGCACCCAAACCAGATGGGCTCCATGCTCATGGCAAGAGAGTTTTTGAAGCATTGCGGATTTGATTACAACAAATAAAACGGTTCTTCTCCGCCTCCCTCTGATGAGGGAGGCGGATTTTTGCGAGAGCAAAAAGACGGAGGGAGAAAAAACTACCCCTCAGGCGGCTACGCCGCCAGCTCCCCTGACAAGGGGAGCCGCCAAGTCGGTGCTGCCTTGCCAAGCCCCCTCGTCAGAGGGGGCCTTTAGGGGATTTACGCAGCGAAATTTTGCAAAAATTATGGAAATGGGGATACGGGTGTGATATAATATGCAATAAGGAAAATATGTCCTCCGGCGGACCGGATTTCGCGGCAGCCGGGGGCATAGGGAAAAATAAAGGCTGATATGGAGGAAATATTATGCCTATGCAAATGGGATTCCGCTGGTACGGCCAGGGCAACGACAAGATCACGCTTGCAGACATCAAGCAGATCCCCGGCGTTACCAGCATCGTCTGGGCGCTGCACTACAAGATGCCCGGCACCGTCTGGAAGGACGAGCGTATTGCCGCCGTCAAGAAACAGATCGAGGACTACGGTTTCAATATCGACGTGGTCGAGTCCGTCAACGTCCACGACGATATCAAGATCGGTCTGCCTACCCGCGATATGTACATCGAGAACTATATCCAGACCATCCGCAACCTCGGCAAGAACGGCGTAAAGGTCATCTGCTACAACTTTATGCCCATCTTTGACTGGACACGCACCAATCTCTTCCATCCCGTGGGGGACGGCTCCACCGCCCTGTTCTACGAAAAGGCCATGATCCAGGACGATTACACCGCCATGGTCAACCACATCATGGATTTCACCGAGCGCTACGGCATGACCTTCCCCGGTTGGGAGCCCGACCGTATGGCCATTCTGGACAAGCTCTTTAAGGACTATCAGGGCGTGGATTCCGAGAAGCTCTGGGCAAACCTCAAGTATTTCCTCGATGCGCTGATGCCCGTCTGCGAGGAGACCGGCATTAAGATGGCCATCCATATGGACGATCCTCCCTGGGATATCTTCGGCCTGCCCCGCCTGATGGTCAACAAGGAGAACATCGGCCGCTTCCTGAAGATGGTCGATCATCCCTGCAACTGCATCACCCTCTGCTCCGGCTCCCTCAACGCCGATCAGAACAACAACGTGGCCGATATCGCCCGCACCTACTGCGACCGTATCGCCTTTGCCCATATCCGCAACATCAAGCACTTTGAGAACGGCGACTTCTCCGAGGCCTCCCACCGCGACTGCGACGGCGAGACCGGCATCATTGAGATCCTCAAGGCGCTGCATGACGGCGGCTATGAGGGCTACATCCGTCCCGACCACGGCCGTCACCTTTGGGGTGAGGGCCCCGGCACCGTCCGTCCCGGCTACGGTCTGTACGACCGCGCCCTCGGCATCATGTACATGCTGGGCATCTGGGATCTGCTGGATCGCCAGAAGGGCATCAAGTAAGAGCAAAAATTATCAGTAAATAGAATCGGAGGTATTGTAAAATGGCAAATCTTCCCCTGAATATCGATTATACCGGCAAGGTCGTCGTTGTTACCGGCGCCGGCGGACTCATCTGCGGTGCCATGGCCCGCGCCTTTGCCGAGTCCGGCGCGAAGGTCGCCGCCCTCGACCTCAACGAGGAGGCCGTCAAGAAACTGGCCGACGAGGTCAAGGCTGCCGGCTACGTTATGGAGGGCTACAAGGCCAACGTTCTCGAGACTGAGGCGCTGGAGGAGGTCCATCAGAAGGTTCTCGCCGATCTCGGCCCCTGCGATATCCTTGTCAACGGTGCCGGCGGCAACAATCCCCGCGCCACCACCGACAATGAGTATCAGCACGAGGCCAAGGAGGGCGGCAAGTCCTTCTTTGATCTCGATCAGAGCGGCGTGGACTTCGTCTTCAAGCTCAATTTCCAGGGAACCCTGCTTCCCACCCAGGTTTTTGCCAAGGACATGGTCGCAAAGAAGTCCGGCGTCATCCTTAACATCTCTTCCATGAACGCCTACATTCCGCTGACCAAGATCCCCGCCTATTCCGCCGCAAAGGCCGGTATTTCCAACTTCACCCAGTGGCTTGCCACCCACTTTGCGGGCACCGGCATCCGCTGCAACGCCATTGCTCCGGGCTTCCTCGTTTCCGCCCAGAACAGGGCTCTGCTCTTCAACGATGACGGCACCCCCACCGCCCGCTCCGCAAAGATCCTCGGCGGTACCCCCACCGGCCGCTTTGTGGATGCCGAGGAGCTCATCGGCGCGACCCTCTTCCTGTGCGACGATAAGGCTGCCTCCGCCATCACCGGCGTGGTTCTGCCCGTGGATGCCGGCTTTGCCGCCTATTCCGGCGTGTAATCGGAGCAAAAGGAGAGAAGAAAAATGACTGTTCTTGAAAGACTTGCTGCCTCCATCGTCGTGCCCGTTGTGGTCATTGACGATGCCAAGGATGCCGTTCCCACCGCGAAGGCCATGCTTGCCGGCGGGATCGACGTGATGGAGATCACTTTCCGCACCGCTGCTGCGCCCGAGGCCATCAAGGCCGTTGCCGAGAGCTGCCCCGAGGTGCTGGTGGGTGCCGGTACCGTTCTCAACGTCGAGCAGGCCAAGAAGGCTGTGGAGATGGGCGCGAAGTTCATCGTTTCCCCCGGCTTTGATGCGGGCGTTGTGGGCTGGTGCATCGAAAACGGCATTGCCGTCACCCCCGGCTGCGTGACCCCCACCGAGATCACCGCCGCCGTCAACATGGGCATCAACGTCATCAAGTTCTTCCCCGCAAACGTGTACGGCGGGCTCAACGCCATGAAGAATCTGGCGGCTCCCTTCGTCGGCATCAAGTTCCTGCCCACCGGCGGTGTCAATGCGGCGAATATCAAGGAGTACGTGGACGCACCCTTCATCCATGCCGTGGGCGGCTCCTGGGTCTGCCCCAAGGCGGACATTGCCGCAGGCAATTTTGAGAAGATCACCGCCCTCTGCGCCGAGGCCCGTGCCGCGGCAAGAGGCTGAGGAGGAAAAAGAATGGCAAAAGTAATTACCTTCGGCGAGCTGATGCTCCGCCTGCAGCCCTATAACTACGAGCGCTTCGTTCAGTGCGACCACGTGGAGTTCACCTTCGGCGGCGGCGAGGCCAACGTGGCTGTTTCCCTTGCCAACTACGACATGGACGTTGCCTACGTCACCAAGCTTCCCAAGCATGCCATCGGTCAGGCGGCCGTCAATTCCCTCCGCCGCTACGGCGTGGATACCAGCCTCATCACTCGCGGCGGTGAGCGCGTCGGCATCTACTTCAACGAGAAGGGCGCCTCTCAGCGCGGCTCCGTCTGCATTTATGACCGCGCCCATTCCGCCATCCAGCAGGCCTCCCGTGAGGATTTTGACTGGGAGCGCATTTTTGACGGTGCCGAGTGGTTCCATTTCACCGGCATTACGCCCGCACTCGGCCCCAACGTTGTCGAGATCTGCCGCGATGCCTGCATCGCAGCTAAGGCCCACGGCCTGAAGATCTCCTGCGATCTCAACTACCGCGGTAAGCTCTGGACCCGCGAGGAAGCCCGTGCGGCGATGACCGATCTGTGCCAGTACGTGGACGTTTGCATCTCCAACGAGGAGGATGCAAAGGATGTCTTCGGCATTGAGGCTGATGCTACGGATATTTATGGCGGCACCCTGAACCACGAAGGTTATAAGTCGGTTGCCCGCCAGCTGGCTGAGCAATTCGGCTTTGAAATGGTTGCCATTACCCTCCGGGAATCCCACTCCGCTTTCGATAATGGCT
>JAFQND010000267.1 GCA_017396055.1 Oscillospiraceae bacterium | reverse complement strand
AGACGGCGTTTGCGGCTGATGACTTCCAGACCGGAGTAAGCCTTGATATGGCCGACGTGCATACCGGCGCCGGAGGGGTAAGGAAATTCTACCAGACCGTAGAACTTGGGTTTGGAATGATCGGGTTCGGCACGGAACGTCTTGTTCTCGTCCCAGATGCGCTGCCATTTTTCTTCAATGGCGGTAAAATCATAGCGTTTCATCGAAAAGATCCTTTCTTCCGAAAAATAAAAAACTTCCGTTTCCTGAACATCAAGAAACGAAAGAAACTTCCGCGGTACCATTCTTGTTGGCGATATACGCCCACTCTTCATCTGCCTGAAAGCAAATGTCACTCCGTGATAACGGCGGAGGTGCCCGTCCGTGCCTAATGAGATAAACCGTTCAGCCGGATGCTCGAGGGCCAGTCATTCTATCCCGGGTACCGCCTCACACCGACCGGCGGCTCTCTGTAACGCCTGAAAACAGAACTTGCTCCCTTTCATCGCATTTGATGATATCTCTTAAAATATAACAGGTCAAAGCGAATTTGTCAAGAGGATTTTTTGGATATCTTCCGGGCACAACTCTATGATTCGTGGATTTTAACAGTATTACTGTTGGAAATTCTGCGTATAATATCTTTCACACATAGGTTTACCGAATGGAAAAGCTGATGTATAATAAAATCAGGAGGTGGTTTTCATGGACGTAAAGAGCATTGGCTCTTCCATCGCAAAACTGCGCAAGCACTGTGGACTGACCCAGCGCGAGCTGGCAACACAGCTGAATATCAGTGACAAGACCGTCAGCCGCTGGGAAAGCGGTATGGGATATCCCGAAGTGACTCAGTTCCCCGCTCTGGCAAAGATCTTCGGCGTGACGGTGGACTATCTGATGACCGGTGAAAGAAAAGGCATCACTATCGCCGGCAACATTCTGACCGATATCGTCAAAAACATCAACTGCTATCCTGAGATCGGCATGCTCTCCAGCATCTCCGGCATCAGCCAGGCAGTGGGCGGCTG
The DNA here is from genome assembly GCA_017396055.1 of Oscillospiraceae bacterium. Lineage (GTDB taxonomy): Bacteria > Bacillota > Clostridia > Oscillospirales > Ruminococcaceae > Faecivivens. The sequence goes on along the minus strand of JAFQND010000267.1, from coordinate 2,380 downwards.
TGCCCCCAATACCGCCATCGACCTTGCCAAGATCGACCGGAATATTCCTCTGTCGGTACTGGGACGGGTCGGCAACGACGAATATGGCCGTTATGTGGTAGCCGAAATGAGCCGCCACGGCATTGACTGTGAACGGATCGTGACTTCTCCCACCCTGCCCACCAGCTTCAGCGATGTCATGAGTCTGCCCACCGGTGAGCGTACCTTCTTCCACGCAAGAGGCGCCAACGCAGAGTTCTCCCCCGCCGATATCGACATTTCGGCACTGGGATGTGTAATCCTGCATATCGGCTATATCCTTCTGCTGGACTCCTTCGACGAAGAAGATGAGGAGTACGGCACCGTTATGGCGAGATTCCTTTACGATGTACAGCAGCACGGCATCAAGACCAGCATCGACGTGGTCAGCGAAAGCTCCGGCAACTATAAGCGCAAGATCCTACCGGCACTGAAATACTGCGATTATGCCATCATCAACGAGATCGAAGCCTGTATGCTTTCTGACCTGTCGCCCCATGGCGAAGACGGCAAGCTGAACGTCGACAATATCCGCCGCACCATGGAACTGATGGCCGAACACGGTGTCCGGGAAAAGATCGTCATCCATTGTAAGGAAGCCGGTTTCTGTCTCGATGTGCCCACCGGCCGCTTCACTGTTGTTCCCTCGCTGAAGATCCCTGCAGAAGAGATCAAGGGCAGTGTCGGTGCAGGCGACGCCTTCTGTGCCGGCGCACTGTACAGCATCTACAACGGTTATGAAGACGAAAAGCTGCTGGCATTTGCTTCTGCCGCAGCCGCAAGCAATCTCTTCGCCGAAAACTCGGTGGACGGCATGCTGCCCAGAGAAGAGATCGAAAAGCTGGCTGAAAAATACGGAAGGAGAACACTGTGACCAGACAGGAATATAACCGTCAGGCAGCCGAAGCGCTCGCATACCTTGAGCGGGCTCACATTGCGCTGACCGAAGAAGAAAAACGCTCGGTCGAAGTGGCAGATTTCGGAATGGGTATGGTCCGCGAACTGGGTCTTCAGCTGATCGTTTACATCAACACCGACCGGGTCTGTGCCAAAGAGATGGTGCTGCTGCCCGGCCAGACCTGCCCCGAACACTGGCATGTGCCCACAGACGGCCGTCCCGGCAAAGAAGAGACCTTCCGCTGCCGCGCCGGTGAAGTTTATCTCTATGTGGAAGGCGAACCCGCCGAAAGTATCCGGGCGAAGCTCCCTCCCAGCGAAGTCACTGTTTTCCATGAGGTGATCCTTCACCCCGGCGAGCAGTACACCATCATGCCGGAGACCAAACACTGGTTCCAGGGCGGCCCCGAAGGCGCCGTCATTTCGGAATTTTCCACCCGCAGCACCGATGAGACCGACATATTCACCGACAAGAGACTGATCCGCAGTCCGGAAATTGAGGAGTAAGAATTATGCTTTGCAATCTGATTGAAGTACTGAAAAAAGCCCAGGAAGGCCACTATGCCGTAGGCCTGTTCAACACCACCGACACCGATATGCTGGAGGCTGCCATCGCCGCTGCCGAAGAGCTCCGCTCCCCCATCATCATCGGTACTGCCGAAGTCCTGCTGCCCTCCGGCGAGCTGGATCTGATCGCTCCTTCCGTTATCGCAAGAGCCAAGGCTGCATCTGTTCCCGTTGTCGTTCACTACGACCACGGTCTGACCTTTGAGCGCTGCATGCAGGCTCTGCAGCTGGGCTTTAGCAGCATCATGTTCGACGGCTCTGCCGGTGACGAGGACGAAAACATCGCCCTGACCGCTGAGGTCGTCAAGATCGCCCATGCATTCGGCGCATCTGTTGAAGGCGAGATCGGTCATGTAGGCCAGGCTTCCAGCGAAGACAATGCCGACACCGACAGCTACACCACCCCCGAAGAAGCTGCTGACTTCATCGCCCGCACCGGCGTTGACGCACTGGCAGTTGCCATCGGTACCGCCCACGGCGCTTACAAGTCCAAGCCCAAACTGGACATCGGCCGTCTGAAAGAGATCCGTGCCGCAGTCGATACTCCCCTGGTACTCCACGGCGGTTCCGGTCTGTCTGACGATGACTTCCGCAACACCATCCGCGAAGGTATCGCCAAGGTCAACATCTTTACCGACCTCTGCCTGGCAGGCAATCGCGCCATGGCTGAGGGTCTGGAAGCCGGTATGGCTTATCTGGACATCCGCAACCATAAGGTAGCTGCCATCAAGGAAGCTGTCAAGGCAAAGATCATGCTGTTCGGTTCTGCCGGCAAAGCATAAGATACGATAGTTTTATGGGGGAAGCTTTTGGAAAAAAGCTTCCCCCATTCCCCTTTCAAAACTTTTAGGTTTTGACATCTGCAGCATACATTTCGGATAAACGAAGAGAGCCCCTT
>JAFQND010000031.1 GCA_017396055.1 Oscillospiraceae bacterium | reverse complement strand
CGTTCGATGTCCATATCGTCCAGCAGCTGTTCTTCCATCTCACGGGCGGAGACGGTGCTGGTATGTTCCAGAATGCGGTCGGCCAGGGTGGACTTGCCGTGGTCGATGTGGGCGATGATACAGAAATTGCGGATATGATCCATGGGGAAGGGCATTTGCGTTCCTCCTTAAAAATGCGGAAAAGAGTCCATAAAATTACAGATTATTATACCACAAAAGAGAGCGTGTTGTAAAGAAAAAACAGCTCCTGAGAGCTGCTTTCTTTGAAATTTCAGCGGATCTCGGCCACTTCCTCAAAATCCTTCAGCGGTCTGGGTCCCGGTTCCTTGTCGGCATAGCCCAGGGTGGCAATCAGCGGGATCTGCCAGTCGTCGGGGAGATCCAGTGCTTTGCGGACATCTTCTTCTCTGTGGCTGCCGATGATACAGGTTCCCAGTCCCAGATCGGTGGCGGCGAGAACGCCGACCGTCATGGCAATGGTCAGGTCGACGGTGGACCAGCTGTGTCCGGAGGGCATGATCTTATCCCGCCAGCCGGCTGCCAGCAGCAGAGCGGGCGCGCTTTTTACCAGAGCGGGCGTAAATCTTGTCCGTTCGGCGATCAGGTCGATGGCTTTCCGGTCGGTGACAATGAAGAATTTCCAATCCTGCCGGTTGCAGGCACAGGGCGAAAGCCGCATGGCTTTGAGGATCGCTTCCATTTTCTCCGGTTCAATGGGGTCTGGACGATAGCTGCGGATACTGCGGCGGGTCTCGATGGCTTTTAAGGTATCCATATTTTCTCCTTATCCGATACCGAGGGCGCGTGCCCAGTCGGCTTCTCTGAATCCGGCGATGACTTTCTTTTCGGTGACGAGAATGGGGCGCTTGACCAGCATACCGTCGGATGCCAGCAGCTCCAGCATCTCTTCGGCGGTCATATCTTTCAGCTTATCCTTCAGCCCCATCGAGCGATAGAGGGTACCGGTGACATTGAACAGGTTTTTCAGCGAGATACCGCCCAGTTCGAGCCAGTGAGCCATCTCTTCGGCGGTGGGATTTTCAGACTTGATGTCGCGGGTCTCAAAAGGAATGCCCTGACCCGTCAGCCAGGCATGGGCACGTTTACAGGTCGAACAGGCGGGGTACCAGATGAGAACAGGGATCTGCATATTCAAAACTCCTTTGTTGTGATCGATATTTACTTATAAAATATACCACATTCCGGCGAAAAAATCCATAACCGGGCAGAATCCGCTTGCCTGAAAGGGAAAAGAGTGGTAAAATAAAGTATGATAAATTTGTGTCAATGTATGGAGGCGACCCGTTTTGGATTTTCTGAAACAGATGAGCATTATTTTTGCGGTCTGTCTGGTGAGTAATTTTATCTCAAACATACTGCCCTTTGCCTTTCCGGGCAGTATCATCAGTATGATCCTTCTGTTTGTTTTGCTGCTGACCCGTGTGATCCGGCTCCGGCAGGTACTGGATGCGGGTGATTTTCTGCTGGGCAATATGGCGTTTCTGTTTGTTCCGACCGTTGTGGGTCTGATGGAATATCTGCCGGTTCTGTGGGAGAATATCCTTGCATTTATTGTGATTATTATCGTGACTACCATTCTGACCTTTGCGGCAACGGCTTATACCGTTACTGCCGTCATCCGTCTTCAGCAGAAAAAGAAAGGGGGAGACAAATGAAGACCTATCTGCTTTCGCTGACAGCCAATCCGCTGTTCGGCATTACGATCACGGTTTTTGTCTATCTGATCTCCGGCTGGATCAACCGCGCCTGCAGAAGCCCGTTTATCCACCCTCTTCTGGTGTCGGGCGCGCTGCTGATCATTCTTCTGAACGTGCTGAATATCCCGCTGGAAAACTACCAGGCCGGCGGCAATATCATCACTATGCTGCTGATGCCGGCGACCGCTTCGCTGGCGACTTCCATCTATCGGCAGTTTCAGG
>JAFQND010000266.1 GCA_017396055.1 Oscillospiraceae bacterium | reverse complement strand
GAAAAATGAAAAACGCCGAAGCGTTTTGCGCTTCGGCGTTTCTTTTTCAGGGGTATGTTATTTGGTGGGGAAGAGGTTTTCGTAGATGGCGTTGAAGAGAAGGCCAGTCTTGTCGCTGGAGTGTTCCCAGTACATGATGCCGCGTACGCCCTTTTCCAGAACATATCTGGCCTTATAGCTCATGGACATGGGGTCATCATAGGTGATAAAGCTGCGTCCGTTGAACAGCCAGGGTGCTTTTGCAGAGTCATCCCAGTATTTGACATAATCGGTGCTCTTTTCATAAATGTGATAGATCGCAGTATAGCTGGGGCCGTAGACACAGGGGCAGTCGACCTTCTGATTCATGCCGTGATTGATGTCGGGTACGCCGTCCCAGCGGTGGGAATAGAAGCCTGCGCCGATGACGATCTTTTCATAGGGAACGCCGATGGCGTGCAGTTTGTCAACACACATATCGATACTGTCGGGATAGAAGCTTTCGGCGGGAGTATAGAGATTAGTATGGTGACCGGTATAGTTTTCTGCCCATGCGGCATCGCGGATATCATAGGTCATCAGATTGATGAAGTCCAGAACGTCGATGATGCCCATAACGTCGGTGTTGCGGTAATATTTGTCCCATGCAGCTGCTGCGATGGTCAGCCAGCACTTTTTGCCGCCTCTTTCGATTTCATACTTGTCCAGCTCGCGGCGGTATGCATGCATCAGATTGACATGCTGCTGTTTTTCTTCCATATGGCCGGTGTTGCAGGGGAATTCCCAGTCGCAGTCGATACCATCCAGACCCAGATCACGGACAGCATCCATGGTGGACTGTACAAAAGCTTCCAGGTTTTCGGGAGAGGTGGCTTCACCGTGACCGCCGCGTCCGCCGCCGCCGGTGGAGATCAGTACCTGAAGATCGGGATTCCAGCTGCGGATCTCATCCAGATAGAAGCGGTTGCGTTTGATAGCCTCAGCATCGATCCTATTGTCAACAACGATACCGAAAGCAATGTTCAGGTGAGTCAGGCGGCGTGCCTGCTCGGGAGTAATGTCAGCCAGTGCGCCGGCATTGCAGTAAGCGGCAAAAACAATATTCTTTTCAGGCATGATAAAACGCTCCTTTGCGTATGTGATAGGAAAGAAATCCTTCCATCCCTATTGTAGCCGAGGAGTATGAAAAAGTCAAAGCTTTTATTTATTTTCAGCTGCATTGAAAAAATCGGCGTGATGTCGTATAATATCGATAAAGTATTTGCACATTACCGGGAATATCCCGGCCGTTTTCCCGAGTGAAAGGAGTACCTCATGCAGCAGTTTCAGAATTTCGGCTCTCTGCCCGTTCTTCCGCCCGAGCAACAGCGGATGCTCAGTATAAAAAAGTCTCTTCAGAGTGATGTCATGAAGGCAAGTCTCTTTCTGGTGACGATCATTCTGGCTGTTAATGTGCTGTCAACACTGATCGGCATCGGTGCCGGGATCGTTTCGGCGTTTATTCCCGCTGTTTCCGGCGGCGGTGATCTTTCTGATGTCTACAATGAGCTCTTGGATTCACAGACGTTTAATTTCTTTGCCGCTTATCTGCCCATGGCACTGTGTGAGATCGCGGCAGTTCTGATAGCGATGAAGCTTTTCAGAATGCCCTTCTCGCGGATCATCGGACATAATCAGGCGGGAGCCGGCTTTACGGTGATGAGTATGTTCGGCTGTGTCGGTATCGGCATCATCGGTCAGGTGCTCAGCATTCTCACCCTTGCTTTTCTTGAACTGATCCGATTCCCTCTCTATGTCCCCGAACTGACTACCGATTGGTCCGATCCCCTCGGCAGTGTGCTGCTTCTCCTCTATGTCTGTATCCTCGGCCCCATTGCGGAGGAACTGATCTTCCGCGGCGTGATTTTAAAGCTTCTGCAAAAGCACGGTGTTTCGTTTGCTGTGATCTTTTCTGCATTTCTGTTCATGCTCTTCCATCAGAACGTGGCACAGATCTTCCTGCCCTTCCTTTTAGGCATCATGCTGGCACTGATCACAATCCGTTCCGGTTCGATCGTTCCTGCGATCCTGGCGCATATCCTGAACAATTCCCTTGCCATGGTGCTGGATGTGGTGCTTCCTCTGGATAACATGCTTCTGTACTGGATAGGCTACATCATCTATGCCATTGTCATGCTGGGACTCGGCATCATCTTCCTGATCCTTTACGGCGACGGTCTGAAGCCTATTCTCAAATGGCGTTCGCCCGAAATGAGACTTTCCAGACAGCTTGTGATCGCAGGCACCCACTGGTCGACCCTGATCGTCATCGGAATTTATGCTGCTGTGCTTGTTTACACCATGGTCATCGAACTGCTGAACCGCTATCTGTAAAGGAGACCCTATGGCTGAATATCAGGATATTTTCGATGGGGATCGTATCCCCACGGGCAGACTTTATCTGCGCGGCAGCAAACTGACTCCGGGAGACCGTTTTCCCGCTGTCAATGTGTGGACGATTCGTGAAGACGGACGGTTTCTGCTGACAAAACGTGATCCCCGAAAGCCCTGGGGTAATTATTGGGAATGCACCGGCGGTGCAGTACAGGCGGGAGAAGACACAGTCCTTGCCTCCATCCGTGAAGTAAAAGAGGAGACCGGCATCGATGTCGCAGGTATGCATCCCATTCTCATCGACTCTAAAAAACAGGACCATGCCTATCTGGATATTTTCGCTTATTTCGTCACAGGCGACCCGCAGGTCACCCTGCAGGAAGGCGAGACGGTCGATTACCGCTGGGTCACTGTGGAGGAATATTATGCCATGAAAGAAGAAGGGATCCTCGTACCGGATTATGCCTTCCCCATGGTCGAACAGCTTCTGAAACGCGGCTGGAGCGACCCCGCGCACCCCGTCGACCACCAGAACAGGGACTATTATACCGCTCCCCGCATGCTTGCCGAAAAAAACACCGAAGGCAGCTTCCGTACAGCGGTATGCTGCTTCGTACAGCGGGAAGACGGAAAATTCCTCATCACTCGCCGCGCTCCCGAAAAGGATAATCCCGGACTCTGGGAATGTACCTCCGGCGGCGTGGATAAAAACGAAGACAGCTGCAGCGCGGCTTTCCGCGAAGTGAAAGAAGAGGCGGGTATCGACCTGACCGGCTGCAGACCCTATTATATGGGCAGTGATATCACCGAAAAGATCCTCTTTGACAACTGGCTGTTCTATGTTTCCGGCGAACCGGAGGTCATCCTGCAGAAGGGCGAGACCGATGCTTACCGCTGGGTCACCGAACAGGAACTCTATGAGCTGGCAGATGCCGGCCTTACCGTCCCCGACCTGAAGCGAAGCTTCAGACGGGCGGCTCTCTCTGCAAAACTCTGGAAAGGAAACGGTGACTTTTGATGAAAAAAATCCTTCTGATCGCCACCGGCGGCACGATCGCCTCCAAACGCACCGAAAACGGTCTGATGCCCCTAATTCTCTCTGAAGAGCTGCTGGACTATGTTCCCGCCGCAAGGGAGTTCTGTGAGGTCGAGGCGCTTCAGCTTCTGAATCTGGACAGTACCAATATTACCCCCGAGCACTGGATCATGATGGCCAACGCCATCGAGGCAAGATATGACAGTTTTGACGGCTTTGTGATCTGTCACGGTACCGACACCATGGCATTCACCGCTGCCGGGCTTTCTTATCTTATCCAGAACTCTCCCAAGCCCATCGTTCTGACCGGCGCCCAGAAACCCATCGACATGGAAAACACCGATGCCCGCATCAATCTGCTGGATAGCCTTCGTTATGCCTGCTGCGGCAAGGCGCACGATGTTTCCATCGTTTTTGGCGGCAAAGTGATCGCCGGCACCCGTGCAAGAAAAATGCGCGCCAAGAGCTACAGCGCCTTTGACAGCATCAATTTCCCCCATCTGGCCAGTATCCAGGATGAACAGATTGTTCACTATATCACTTCTGAATGCAGCGGAAGACCTGCTTTCTATCACGAACTGAACTCCAGAGTTTTTCTGCTCAAACTGATCCCCGGACTTTCTCCTGAACTGCTCACACTGATCGAAGACAGCTATGACGCCTTTATCATCGAAGGTTTCGGTGTCGGCGGATTGCCCGACAACGGCGAAAAAGGTTTTCTCAGAGCCGTGGAGCGGCTGGTTGAGCGGGGCAAGATCGTCGTTATGGCGACTCAGGTCGTCCACGAGGGCAGTGATATGACCGTTTATGAGGTTGGTCACCTTGCCAAGAAAAAAGGCCTGATGGAATGCCGCGATATGACCCTCGAAGCAGCTGTGGCAAAACTGATGTGGATCCTCGCCCAGACCAGTGATCTTGACCGGATCCGCGCCATGTTCAACACGACCATCCGCTATGACCTTCTGTTCACATGATGAAGAAAAAGCTGATCCTTCCTGCCGCTTTGGCACTGGTGCTGATGGTTTGTCAGATCATCTGGGCCAATAAAGCGCTGACAGTCACAAAGCTCACGGTCTGTTCCGAAGCTTTGCCGGAAAGCTTTTCGGGTTTTCGTATCGTTCATGTTTCCGACCTGCACAATACCGAATTCGGTGCAGAAAATGAAGAACTGCTTCGCCTGATAGAATCACAAAGCCCCGATCTGATCGCGGTCACCGGCGATATTATCGATTCCCGCCGCACCGATGTCGGTATCGCATTGAAATTTGCCGAGAAAGCGGCAGAGATCGCGCCGGTATATTATGTGCCGGGCAACCATGAATCCCGTGTTCCAAAGGAGTATACGCGTCTGACTGACGGACTTCGCACATCCGGCGTGACCGTTCTGGAGGATGCTGCAGCTGTTTTGGAGAGAGAAGGAGAAAAGCTCTGCCTTGCCGGTCTCACCGATTATGCCTTTTACGGCAGGTTCACAAAGGAAGAAGGAATCGAAAATACCCGGAAGCGGCTCAGTTCTCTTTTGAAAGAACGGGAGGAGTATACCGTTCTTCTCTCCCACAGACCTCAGCTTTTCCCCGCATATGCCGCATGTAAGATTAATCTGACCCTTTGCGGTCATCTTCACGGCGGACAGATCCGCCTGCCGCTGATCGGCGGCCTTGCCTCTGTCGGTCAGCCCGAGTCGGGGCTTTATACCGAAGATGATGTGCAGATCGTCATCAGCCGCGGACTAGGCAACAGCCTTTTCCCCTTCCGGGTCAATAATCGTCCGGAGATCGTGGTTGTCGAACTCCAGAAAGGAGAATGATATGGATTTTGAGATCAGCACCTGTACTGATAGGGACAAAGAACAGATCAATGCCGGTCTGCTTGCCTATAATTTCTCGATCATCCCGCAGGGAAAGGAATACATCTCTATCGATATCAGCCGTCGGATCACAGATGAAAACGGAAAGGTCATCGCCGGCTGTATCGCCTCAGCAGACTGCTGGCTCAGTGCGCATGTCAGCATCCTCTGGGTGGACAGTGCATACCGGAAACACGGTCTCGGATCCAGACTGCTGGCTGCGGTGGAAGAAGCCGCCCGTGAAGCCGGCTGTATGATGATCCAGCTGGATACTTTCGAATTCCAGGCGAAGGATTTCTATCTGAAATACGGTTATGAAGTCTTCGGCGAGGTTGCATCTCCTCCGCTGGGAAAGATGCACTACTACCTGAAAAAAGATCTGAACTGAGAAAAAAGCCTGCTTTCCGGCGGGCTTTTTATCTTGCGTCTATCATAAAAAGATAAAGAAAACCGTACATGAAGGGAGAAAAAACATGAAGCGCATCAAACTTTCCGACCGACTCTTACCGCTTTACTTCAAGGGCGAAGAAACCATGAACATGGTGACCCATATCGCCGGTGCGGGACTATCCGTTCTGATGGCGGCGCTTTGCATCATCAAGGCAGCCTTTGTCAGTGATGCCTGGGGTATCGTCGGCTGTTCTGTTTACGGTCTCAGCATGATCCTTTTGTATACCATGTCCAGTGTCTATCACGGCCTGAGAGCCGGTACCGCAAAGAAAGTCATGCAGGTGCTGGACCACTGTACCATCTATCTTCTGATATCCGGCACCTATACACCGGTGCTTCTGGCTGCTCTGCGTACTGTCTATCCTCAGATCTGCTGGGGGCTGATGGCCTTTGAGTGGGGTATGACGGCACTGGCGGTTACGCTGACCGCGATTGACCTGAAGCGATACAGTGTTTTCTCGATGATCTGTTATATCGGCATGGGCTGGGCGATCTTCCCCTTCATGCGGCAGGTGATCGCAGTGCTGCAGGTACCCGGCTTTGTTCTGCTGCTGAGCGGAGGAGTAGCCTATACCATCGGCGCAGTGCTCTATGGCCTCGGCAAAAAGAAAAAATGGATGCACAGTGTCTTTCATATTCTGGTGGTTCTGGGTTCACTTTTACAGTTTGTCAGCATCTTCTTCTATGCGTTGTAAATGCGCGGTGTATGGACATTTTTATCCTTGTGTGGTATACTGTTCTCCGGGGAAACCCCCGCGCTGTCCGGATGCTCCGGCAGCTGTTTTTCCGGCACCGCCGCTCATGCCCTGCGAGTGAACGGCCTTTATCCCGGACGCAGAACCGGCTTCATGCGGAACAGCTTCCATCACCCGAAGGAGGCTCGACATGAGAGCTTTTTTGATCGACTTTGAGAATGTAAAATCCGCCGGTCTCGCCGGTATCGAGGATCTTGCCCCCGACGACCATGTGGTCATTCTCTACAGCGTGAATTCCAACACCATCAGCTTTGAAATGCATCAGAAGATCCTCCAGAGCAAGACCCCCATCGAGTATTTCCAGATCCGCCGCGGCGGTAAAAATTCGCTGGATTTCCAGCTTTCCTCTCTGCTTGGATGGCTTTTGTCCAGCGGCAAGTACAGTCATCTCTTCATCATCAGCAATGACAACGGTTTTGAAATATGAT
>JAFQND010000265.1 GCA_017396055.1 Oscillospiraceae bacterium | reverse complement strand
GAGAGCTCGTTGAGCGAGATCTTTCTGTCGGCCATGACGCGGTCCAGTCTTAAAATGATCGGCATATGCGGTTCTCCTTATAATGTCTCGTCGGATTCCTGCTGAAGTTTTTGTCCATAGCTGAAAATATAGGACAGGAACATGACTCCGCAGAAGACAAGGACAAAACCGAAATCGATGTTATAGGCAAATTCGATCCGGTCGATATAATCGGAGGAGAAGATCTCTTCGAAGGGGTATGCTTTTGTCAGAAGAAAACTTTCGGCAAGGGAGAGCACCTGAAGAATACCGCCGCCTGCCAGAACGGCCCATGCGATATTCCGGATGCTGCGGGGAGTTTTCTCTTCAAAGGGACGGCCCTCTTTCATAGGTGCCAGAATGTCGCGAAGCTGTCTGATGCCGTACGAAACGATAAAGAGCACCGCGCTCAGCAGAACAAGTGAAATGACGGTCATCACAATGATCGTACTGTTTGCAGCCTGATACTCGTCGGAAAGATAGAACTTGGCAAAGCCCAGATCCAGCGAAAACGAGCCAACCTCGTACATTTTGTTTTTGAAGATCAGCACCAGCACCGCAAAAACGACGCAGACAAATCCGCAGGCGCGGAAGATGCCGCCGCAGACTTTGGCGATGGTGTCCCAGTTTTTTGCAGCAGTTATCATTTTTTTCTCAGACATGGTAAAACCTCCTGAACATTAAAAATTTAACGTTTATCGTTAATTTGAGTATAGCAGAAGAAAACGCTCCTGTCAAGAGAAATTTAACGATTATCGTAAAAAATTATATATTTAAGATGTCGAAAGAGAAAAGGTCCTCCGCGAAAGCGAGGGACCTTTTGCTTATTTTCTGTTCACGCCGATGGCCACGGGGAAGAACCGCTTTCCCTTTTTCAGAAAACTCTCGAGGGAAGGGCCCAGTACGCTCGGCTCTTTTGAGTTGGCATAGACATTATACCCGATGAAGTTTTCTCCGTCAAAGCGCACCGTGATAAAGTGGGCACCGAACTGCCATCCGTCCCGCCACCAGTAATAGAGGAGGGTCACATCGGAGGACTTTGCAAGCAGATCCGTTTTTTTTCGGCGGCAGGTATGTGAGACCGCAAAACCCTTCTTTTTGAACCACGCGGCAGGCGCCAGCGGAGAAGTGCCGAAAGTGCCGTGTATCAGCGGCAGTCTCCTGAGAAAGAACCGGATCAGTTCCTCCGGGTCAGGGTCGATCCCCAGAAGGATCAGAGCATTGTATACGGCGATCCAGCCGCAGCCGGCTGCCGCACTGGAACGGGTGCCATAGCGCCATTTTTCTCTGGGAATGTCCCGCTGACAATGGATAAACTCTCTCATATCAGATAAAGGGACGGTGATCCAGCACCTGACGGAGGGGATAGCTGCTGATGATCTCACCGGGAAGGGCAAGCTGCAGCTCGGCAAGACAGCAGACACAGCCGAACAGGGTGTGCAGGTCGTTCCAGCTTTCGTTTTTGTCGAAATCGAAGGTTTCGAGATAGGGGATATATTTGTTTGCGAAGTCTCTGAGGGCTTCTCTTGTTTCGGCGAAGCGATAGCCGGTCTGCCACGCGGCGCGGTTGAGGGCAAAGACCCAGTCGATCTCGCGGAAATTGGCCTGTTTTCCGAAATCGGGCGAGAGGCCTTCGTCGCCTTTTGCATAGAGATCCAGACAGGTGTCGATCAGCTTTTCGGCATGGGGATAGGCCCTGTGGGCGAAATGATAGTTGAACAGATAGTGGAACCATCCGTTGAGATGCTCACAGGCGGGGCGCACGCCGGTCTGTATCGATCCCTTGAGGCTCATGCCGTATTCGGGATCACAGTGTTCGTCCAGCCAGTCGAAATAGGCGTTCTGCCAATCCAGATCAGCAGAGCGGGTCAGGATCATTGCGGCAAAGATACCCGCGCCCTGATGGGCATTGTTCCAGGGGGAATCCACCCAGAGAAGATTTTCCAGAAGGTCGAAAAGTCCTTCTTTTGTGCGGAATTTGTCCAGACCTGGCATGGGCAGAGCGGGCTTTACATCAAAGAGCTCCAGTGCGGCGGTGCAGTGGGCGGTACAGTGCAGTTCGTGATGGGTACCTTCAAAGAAAAGACCGCTGTCGGGTAGCTGGAAGCTCTGAAGACCCTTGATACAGGCACGGCGCTCTTCTTCGGTGTCGGGCATATCGCCGATCATATAGCGGATATTGGCAGCATCGGCACAGCCGTATTCGTTGGGACCCATCTTACGGGTGCCCTTTTCGTTCTGCCACAGCCATCGGGCATAAACGCCCTCTTCCAGCTTATGGTTTTCGATGGTTTCACGGACTTTTCCGATGAGGAAATCAAGGTTGAGCATCATTATCCCTCCAAAGGGTCATTTTTTTCGGCAATGCCGGTAAGGTCGATCTCGTCGTACAGCGCGTCATAGTCGTCGCCCAGATAACAGGCGAAGGAGGAGAGATCTTCAAAACCGAGCGTACGGTAGAAATCGAGGTCGGCACGGACATTGTCATTGTTGGGAACAAGGACTTTCGGCGGCTTTTTATAGCCGGAGAAGAGGGAGTTGTCATACCAGTATTCCAGCACCACCGAGTTCTCTTTTCCGAAGAAGGTCAGCAGGTCTTTCAGATTTTCGATCTCGCTTTCCGGCATTTCGGAAACAGGGCGGTCCATTTTCCGCTCATAGGGGGCGTATTCCAAAAAGATGCCTTCCTCGGGTTTTACGGTCTCGGGCGGTGTGATGGCTGTGACATAGGCAAGATAGGCAAGGCTTGCCTCGGGGTCATCTTTTCTCAGCCGTCTGACCATGGCGTTCAGAACGGTCATCTGCTGGTCAGAAGGGGAGAGCTTTCTGCATTCCGGGCAGTGACAGTGGGCGTCTTTCGCATCGTCCAGCCAGAGAAAATACCGTTTGGAGGATCCATAGAGCTGTTTTGCCAGTTTTGCGGTGTTTTCGAGGAAGAGCTCCATCGCCTCTTCATTGGAGAAGCAGAAGTTCAGGTCGGGGTTTCGCTCGCCATTTTCGTCCACGCGGAAATATTCGGGATGCTCTGCAAAAAGCGCACGGGGCAGCAGATAGCCCGCCGCATGGATGCCGTATTCGATCTTCAGGCCCTTTTCCGCCGCGTAATCGTACAGAGCACGGACCTCGGGCTTTTTCTGTTCCTCCAGCATATTTGCAAGATGAAGATAAGCCTGTCTGCCGCCGACGGGATGGATGCCCAGAATGCCGATATCGTTTTCGACCATCCGGTCGACCCATTTCTTTGTCAGTTCTTCGGGGTGAATAAGAAGTTTTTTCATTGTTTGATCCCTGTCATTTCACTAATGATAGCACAAAGGTGCGGATGTTTGTATGCGGAATTTGCCGGATAGTATGCAGGATCTGCTTTCCGGTCAGATGATCTCAAGTCCGTCGGCATCGGGCAGCTCGGGGTAAACATCTTCCAGATTGTCCGAGTACCAGTAAGCCACCGAGGAGATGTCGTCCTTCAGGGGCAGATAGCGTCCGCCGTTTCTCCAGCCCAGCGCCTGAATGGTCACGCGGATGTCTTCTTTGAAATAGACGGGGTCGGTGATGTGCCAGCGGTACATGTTGAAGCGGCGGTTTGCGCCATAGGTCTCGTCGGTGCGGTCGACTTTGGAAAGACCGGTATAGGGGGTGCAGAATTCGGTATATCTGCCGTTTACATCGAAATTATAGGCGCCGCAGATATAGTCCTCGGTGCCGGTGCCGCAGACGGTGGGAAAATCGGTGTCACCGTCCAGATAGAACTTGATCTCGCCCTCGCCCCACCAGTTGTTGGAGTTGACGCCCCAGTAAAGATAGGTGCCCACATAGTGGCCGCTGCCCTTGATGCCGTCAAGGATGGTATAGACCTCTTTATAAGGCAGGGGATTGACTCTTCTGAACTGTGCGTGGAAATAAAGGGCATCTTCGCTGATCTCTTTTTCTTCACAATCCAGCTGATAATAGATATTGCATCTGCCGCCGAGATTTTCGACCTCGACCCGGAATCCCTGCCGGTAGGGCATCTCGAAATAGCAGTTCATGCCCTTGCGGGGATTGAAGCAGATGGGAAGACTGGTGATCTGGCGGTATTCGCGATAGTCGGCATTGCAGAAGAAATCGGAGAGGGGCACCTCGACAGCTGGATTTTTCTGTCCGTCGAACCAGATGCGCAGGATCAGCTGACGGCCCCAGGCTGCAGAGTCGGTGATCCAGAAATGTTTGATGGCGCCCTGGCCCTTTACATCGGCGAGGACCCGTTTTTCACCCGGCTCCACCACCAGATAGGGGTTGACCTTCCAGCCCTGACCCAGATCGCGGGCAGCCTCAGACGCGGAGCCTTCGCCCACTTTGGCCATGCCGCCTCTGCCTTTTTCACCGGTCAGATTCTCGGGAGAGATAGAAAAGGTACGGATATTCTTTTTCAGGGTGAGGTTTTCCAGCATGGTGTTTCCTCCTTATTTTTCGACACAGAAGGCGGAGAACTTCTTCAGCTTCCATTCGGCTTCGCTCTCGAGAACTTCCACCCGGATCTTTCCGGTGAGGATGGCGGGGAAGCGGCAGATGCGCTTGTGGCCGACGGTAGTGCCTTCATAAACGATGATAGGTTTGCGGCAGGGCATATCCGCCACGATACGGAAACGGCCGATCAATTCACCCTCGCGGGTATCTTCTTCGACGACAACGGTGTCGACCAGATGGTCTTCCTCCGCCTTGATGACGGTATTGTCTACGGCTTCTGCGCTGAAGGGGAGAGGTGTGCCGTAGCGGCGGTCCAGTTCGGCTTTGAACTCCTCAAGGCGTTTTACATAGTCCTCGGGGATCAGACCGCGTCCGTCGGGAGCCACGTTGATCAGCATATTGGCGCCTCTTCCGACGCTGTATTCGTAAATACCGGTCAGATGAGCAACGCTCTTCATGGTGGGGTCATCGGGACCGCCGTAGAACCAGGTTTTGTGCAGCCGCATATCGCATTCAGCAGGCAGGAATTTTGCGTTGCCGAGATTTTTCAGTTCGGCATGCATCATCGAGTAGTCGATCCGCTCGACGGTGGACCAGTTGGGATCAGGGGCATAGCCGTCTTCGTTGCCGACCCAGCGGGTGTCGGGGTCCCACATGTTGAAGATCAGAATATCCGGCTGGAGCGAACGGATCACACCGACGATCCGCTCACGGTCGTACTGATGGTCGCCGGAACCGCAGGCATCAAACCAGAGGTAATCGATCTTGCCATAATTGGTCAGCAGCTCGGAGATCTGGTTGATGAAATAATCGTCATAGGCCTTTTCGTCGTCAAAGCTGACATTGCCCTGCCACTGGGCGGGGGAGTAGTAAAGACCCACGCCGAGACCGGCTTCCCGGCAGGCATCGGTGAATTCACGGACAACGTCGCCCTTGCCGTCCTTCCAGGGAGAGGCTGCGACGGAATAATCGGTATAGGCGCTGGGCCAGTTGGCAAAGCCGTCATGATGCTTGCAGACCAGGATAGCATATCTGCAGCCCAGATCTTTTGCAGTTCTGATCCACTGGCGGCAGTCCAGTTCTTTGGGGTCAAAAGCAGAGGCGGGCATGGGTTTTCCGTCCCAGTCCACGTGGTCGGGGAAGAAGCTGCGGATGCCAAAATGATAGAACATGCCCATTTCCCAGTCGAGGAAGCGGAGCTGTTTTTCGGTAGGTCTGATCATGGGAGATCCTCCTTGTCGGATTATTCGGGCGGGATTTCTTTGTTACCTCCATTATACCGTCCCTTTGCACCTCCGTCAACGAATTTCGTCGGAAACTTCCATAAAATCCATTGCATTTTTCGTCTGTTCGCTATATAATGTGGATAAGAAATTTTCCGGGAGGATCATAATATGAAACCTGCTCTTCTGCCTGAATTCAAGACACATCCCACCGTTTTTGCCGTAGGCGGCGAATATCAGATCATGGTTCCCGTCAAAAATGACGTCTTGTTCTGGGTGACTGTCGGCGATAAAGCTTATTACGACCACTCCAACGGTATCTTGCGCTCCGCGACCTGGCTGCATAAGGTGACCGTTCCCATGGATGAACTGGACAAGGCCGGTGCCTATACCGTCCATTACCGTAAGATCATCGAGCGCCTTCCTTATTTCTCCACCACCGAGGATCCTGTGGAGCAGGAGTATACCTTCCGTCCCCTCACCGGCGGCAAAGAGATCAAAATGTTCCATCTGTCCGATACCCACGGCAAGTTCGATGCCCCCGCCGGCGCAGCAGCCTATCTGGGCGATGAGATGGATCTTCTGATCCTCAACGGCGACATCCCCGATCACAGCGGCATCATCGAAAACTTCAACCTGATCTATGAGCTGGGCGGCGAGCTGACCTGCGGTCAGATCCCCTGTATCTTCAGCAGAGGCAACCACGATACCCGCGGTATCTGTGCCGAAAACCTGGCTGATTATACTCCCACCGACAAAGGCCTTTCTTACTTCACCATCCGTCTCGGACCGGTCTGGGCACTGCTGGTGGACTGCGGCGAGGACAAACCCGACGAACATGCTGCTTACGGCCATACCACCTGCTTCCACGCCTATCGCGAGGAACAGACCCGCTGGCTGGAAAAGGTCTGTGCTTCCGAAGAATACAAGGCCGAATCCAAGCATATTTGCATATG
>JAFQND010000264.1 GCA_017396055.1 Oscillospiraceae bacterium | reverse complement strand
TTGATAGGCCTAAAGTGGAAGCGTCGTGAGGCGTGTAGCTTGCAGGTACTAATCGGTCGAGGGCTTGACCATAAGTTATGTGTGAAGCCCAACAAATGCAGGATATGTACTTTGTTCGATTTTCAGGTTGCTAGACAACCAAAAGTTATATCGGTGTCGATAGCGATGAGGTCACACCTGTTCCCATACCGAACACAGAAGTTAAGCTCATCAGTGTCGAAAATACTTGGCTGGCGACGGCCTGGGAAGATAGAGCGGTGCCGGTACAAATGAAACCCTGCAGAGAGTACTCTGCAGGTTTTTTGTTATCTGTTTTTGACCTTTTGATTCGTAGTCAAACACTCGAAAAATCCCCGATACCGATGGCGGTATCGGGGATTCTTTCATGCTTGCTTAACCTTCCAGCAGATGGGGCAGGAAGTAGCGGATCTGTTTTCTCCACCAGGGCCAGTCGTGATTGACGTCGTAGCCCCAGAAATCGGTCCAGGCATTGATACCCTTGGAAGCAAAGATATCCCGCAGGATCGCGGTGGTACGTCTGCCTTCGTCTTCCCACGCGCCCTGACCGACGCAGATGATCGGCTTGCGGTGGTTATACATATCTACATAGAAGTGGTCATTCGGCAGATTCGCAAGAAAATGAACGGGCGAGTTGTTGTAAACGTTGTCGTTCATCCAACCATGCCAGAAATACTGGGCGTCGTAGCAGCCGGAGAGCGCCAGACAACCGCCGAACAGGTCGGGGCGGCGGAAGAAGGTGATGACCGCATGGGTCGCACCAAGACTGCATCCGGTGGTAACGGGCAGCATACCGGTACCGTTGATATCGCGGATCATAGGCAGCGCTTCGTCTACGATATAATGATAGTACTGTTCCTGCATGTAAGCGCGGTGCGCGGGATCGCCGTTTTCATCCGACCAGCTTTCTTTGTCAACGGTATCGACGCAGAAGAGCTGTACCCTGCCGCTGTCGATGTAATCGCCGATCGTCTCGGGCATCTGGAAGCCTTCCCAGTTGTCGCACATACCGTCCTGGCAGGGGAATGCCAGCAGCGGCAGACCGCCATGACCGTAGACGAGCAGATGCATCTCTCTCTGCAGGCAATGGCTGTAGTGGGTGATATACTGTCGATTCATGTATTTTCTCCGTATATTCCGGTTTTCGGGCGCCGGGTGCGCCATTAACTATATTACCGCATAATCCTGCCCTTGTCAATCTTCCGGGGTGATTTTGCCCCACGGGGCGGCATAAATCGCCGCTCAACCAGAGGTCGAGTGACATTTTCCCCTGTGTGTAGTATAGTTAAGTTGGAGATCTCTCAAAATTTATCGCAAAGGAGAGTAAACGATGACTGCAGAATATACAGGACAGAAGATCGCTGAACTGCGGAAAAATAAAGGCATGACCCAAAAGGCACTCGCTGAACGGCTTTCGGTCACCGACAAGGCTGTCAGCAAATGGGAGAGGGGGTTAAATTACCCCGATATCGTACTTTTTGAGCCGCTGGCAGAGGTGCTGGATTCAACGGTGCTGGAGCTGCTCGGGTTGGAAAATGAATCGGGCGATAAGGTCGCTGACGCTTTTTCGGCGATATCCAAAGAAGAAAAGGAGAAGATCCGGAAAGAACTGCGGATCGACGGCTGGGGGATCGTGATTCGGGGGACAGTTTTGCTGGCCGCGGCAATCTGGGCATCGAAGATCTTTGACAACCATCAGCTCTACGGTTTGCCGCAGATATTGACGATGGGCATGATCGGTGTGATCGGCTCGGTCATCAGTTCGGGCGTCAATCTGCTGCGGAAGCTGCGCTTTCTCTGAAGCGATTTCTCTTGCATTTTTGTATCCGCTCCTTTATAATGATAAAAAATAGTAAGGAGCTGGTTTTGATGCTGTATCTTCGTCCCTATAAACCCTGCGACGCCGGAAAGGTCGTTTCCTGGATCATCGATGAAAAAGCGTTTTATCAGTGGTCGGCAGGCCGAATGGGTACCTATCCGCTGACAGAAGCGCGGCTGAATGATCATTATGCGGCAGAGGCAGAGAATCCCCGTTACTGGACTATGACAG
>JAFQND010000263.1 GCA_017396055.1 Oscillospiraceae bacterium | reverse complement strand
CTTGCCCTGATATTCGATCTGCAGGGTGCCGCAGACGTTCTGGGTAACGGTCTTCATCATATCCTCGACCAGATCCATCATGCCGCGGAAATCGGTATAAGCCTGATACAGCTCGATGGAGGTGAACTCGGGGTTGTGCTTGGTATCCATACCCTCGTTGCGGAAGATACGGCCGACCTCGTAAACGCGGTCAAAGCCGCCGACGATCAGTCTCTTCAGGTACAGCTCGGTCTCGATGCGCAGGACCATGTCCATATCAAGAGGGTTGTGGTGAGTCAGGAAGGGACGTGCAGAAGCGCCGATCTCAACGGGGGTCAGGATGGGGGTGTCAACTTCCAGGAAGCCGCGGTTATCCAGGAAAGCACGCAGCTCTCTGAGGATCATGCTGCGCTTGACAAAGGTATCCTTGACTTCGGGATTGACGATCAGGTCAACATAGCGCTGACGGTAACGGGTGTCGGTATCCTTCAGACCATGGAACTTCTCAGGCAGGGGCAGCAGAGACTTGGACAGCAGAACGATCTTCTGAGCGTGAACGGAGATCTCGCCCTTCTGGGTGCGGAAAACGATACCTTCCACGCCGACGATATCGCCCAGGTCCCATTTCTTGAAAGCAGCATAATCGTCAGTGCCGACGTCGTCGCGCTTGACATAGACCTGCATGCGGTCGGTGCTGTCGCGCAGATCCATAAAGCTGGCTTTGCCCATGATACGGCGGCTCATGACACGGCCGGCAATGCGGACGGTCTGACCTTCCATCTCGTCGAATTTCTCGCGGATGACATTGTTATAGGCATTTACGTCGTATTTGGTAATGGTGAAGGGATCCTGGCCTGCTTCACGCAGAGCAGCGAGCTTTTCACGGCGGATTCTTGCCTGCTCGTGCAGGTCCTCCGCTTCCTGAGCGGGGGTGTTGATGACTTCGCTCATTTTGTCTGTCCTTTCCTTTCGCCGGTTGTCCGGCTTATTACAGAGGCTGACGCCTCAGGGGTGATCAGTTGCTGACTTCGAGAACCTCGAAGGTGATGGTGCTGCCGTTGGGCAGGGGAACTTCCACGATATCGCCGACTTTGGCACCGGACAGTGCCTTACCGATGGGAGACTCGTCAGAGATCTTGTTGGCGAGGGGATCGACTTCGGTGGAACCGACAATGAAGAAGGTCTCTTCTTCGTCGAACTCAACGTCGCGAACGCGAACCTGCAGAGCGGCGTCTACAACGCGGACGTTTTTCAGCATTGCTTCCAGCTCGAGAATACGGGCTTCGTTCATAGCCTGAGCATTCTTGGCTTCGTCATATTCGCTGTTTTCGGAAAGGTCGCCGAAGGAGATGGCGACTTTCAGCTGGTCAGAGATTTCTTTACGTTTGATGATCTTCAGATCTTCCAGTTCCTGCTCCAGTTTTTTCAGACCTTCGCTGGTCAGGACGGTTTCTTTTTTTGCCATAACAGTGCTCCATGTCCCGGCGGCAGGTATTTTGACTGCCTTTGATCTCCGGTCGCCGGCGGAGAGGCAGGAAAAAACCGTTCATCCCGCATTTTGAAAAAAGTGGAAAAATGTCCGGATGAACGATAAACTTGCCGCCTTTTTAAAAAGCGGCAAGTGCTTTTTAAAGCTGTGGGACCGGGGTGACCGGTCTGTTTTCCATATCAATTTATTATAGTATATATATGCTGCTTTGTCAAGTTTTACGCCGTTGAAAAACAGATTTTACAAGGCGTTAACAGAACCGGGACAGGTATGATCCCGTCCCGGTCAGAGATATTTACTTGAGCATTTTCTTGACAGTGTCAACGATATTTTCGCTGGAGAGACCGAACAGCTTGAGCAGGTCGAGAGCGGGACCGGAGATGCCGAACTGGTCTTCGACGCCGATCTTCTTGACGATGCAGGGGCATTTTTCAGCAACACAGTCACAGACAGCACTGCCCAGACCGCCGACGACACTGTGCTCTTCAACGGTGAGGATCTTACCGGTTTCTGCGGCAGCCTTGAGGATCAGCTCCTTGTCCAGGGGTTTGATGGTGTGAATGTTGATGATCCGTGCATCGATGCCTTCGGCTTCGAGGACTTTGCCTGCTTCGATGGCTTCGTTGACCATCAGACCGGTGGCAACGATGGTGATGTCCTTGCCGTCGCGGATAGTCTGGCCTTTGCCGATTTCAAAGGTATAGGTCTCGGGATCGTTGAATACCGGTACTGCCAGACGGCCGAAACGCAGGTAAACGGGACCATCGTGGTCAGCTGCAGCTTTGACAGCGGCTTTGGCTTCGACATCGTCGGCGGGGTTGATGATGGTCATGCCGGGGATAGAGCGCATCAGAGCGATATCTTCACAGCACTGATGGGTAGCACCGTCTTCACCGACCGAGATACCGGCATGGGTAGCGCCGATCTTGACAGGCAGACGGGGATAGCCGATAGAGTTGCGGACGATCTCGAAAGCGCGTCCGGCAGCAAACATGGCAAAGGAAGAAGCGAAAACAGTCTTGCCGCAGGAGGCCAGACCGGCAGCAACGCCCATCATGTTGGCTTCTGCGATACCGCAGTCGACGAACCGTTCGGGGTAATCTTTCTTGAAGATCTCGGTTTTGGTAGCGGCAGCCAGGTCGGCGTCCAGTACGATCAGATCTTTTCCTTCGGCAGCCAGCTCTTTGAGCGCATTGCCGTAACTTTCTCTGGTAGCGATCTTTTTGATATCAGCCATTGTTCTTTTCCTCCCTCTCTCAGGCTTCCAGCTCAGCCAGTGCAGCGTTCAGTTCAGCCATGGCAGTCTCGTATTCTGCAGCGTTGGGTGCTTTGCCGTGCCAGCCGACCTGATTTTCCATATAGGAGACACCTTTGCCCTTGAGGGACTTCTGGATGATGATGCTGGGCTTGCCTTTGACGGTGCGTGCCTCAGCAAAAGCAGCCTCCAGCTTGTCAAAATCATGAGCATCGTCAAGTTCGATCACATGCCAGCCGAAAGCGATGAATTTGTCGACGATGGGGTAAGAAGACATGACCTCAGTGATGGGGCCGTCGATCTGCAGACCGTTGTTGTCGAGGATAGCGCAGAGATTGTCCAGCTTGTAATGAGCAGCGAACATGGCAGCTTCCCAGACCTGGCCTTCTTCGATCTCGCCGTCACCGAGAATGGTGTAGACGCGGTAGTCAGCCTTGTCCAGCTGGCCGGCAAGAGCCATACCGCATGCAGCGGAGATACCCTGGCCCAGAGAACCGGTGGACATATCGATACCGGGAGTGTGCTTCATGTCGGGATGACCCTGCAGCATGGCACCGATGTGGCGCAGGGATTTCAGCTCATCCACAGAGAAGAAGCCCTTGTGTGCCAGAGCGGCATAAAGAGCGGGTGCGGTGTGGCCTTTGGAAAGTACCATACGGTCACGTGCAGGATCTTTGGGGTTCTTGGGATCGACCTTCATGACGTGGAAGTACAGGGTAACGAAAATGTCGATCGCAGACAGACAGCCGCCCGGATGACCGGAACCGACCGTATGCAGCGCCTTGAGCACATCGCAGCGCGCAACGCGTGCTTTCTCTTTCAGCTCAGCTACAGAATACATGTTTTGTCACGTCCTCTCTTAAGGCGTCAGTTTTACATTAGCGGATGGAATGCACCTTGTCCATGAATTCCTTCACGCGATCCAGTTCGACCTGATTCTCGAACTTGCCGTCCTTCTTGAAGGTGGTGCCGACCACAGCGCCGTCAGCGATCTTGAAGATGCCTTCGATGGTGTTGACCTTGCAGCCGGTGTTGGCGAACACGGCGGTGTCGGGCACGGCGTTCTTCACGCGCTCGAGGATGCCCATATCGGTGCCCACGCCGGCGGTGGCGACGCTGACGCACAGCACATCGCAGCGGTTGTTGAACACGGTGGTCTTGGCGATGGACTCGATATCGCGGTCAACCAGATACTTGGCGGCTTCGGGCACGATGTTGTACAGCATCTTCACGTTGTCGGCGCCAATGCGCATCTTGTGACGGGCGATCTCACCGGTGTTGGTGTCCCACAGACCGAAGTCGCTGGCGTACACGCCGCTCATGATCTCACGGATGAACAGACCGCCGGTGGCAGCAGCCAGATCCAGAGAGGCATAGGGATCCCACAGGACGTTGACACCGAAG
>JAFQND010000030.1 GCA_017396055.1 Oscillospiraceae bacterium | reverse complement strand
GACTCCGCAGCACCTGAAGTGGGCTTTGAAAGCTGCTGCTTCGACGATTCTTTGTGGAGCAATGCCGCGGTCTTCCGCCATGCGGACTATACCCTCAGAAAACAGGCTACCCCCCAGCTGGTCTTCTCGGAAACTGCCCCCGCAAAAACAGAACCGATCCCCGGCGGCGTACGCATCGATTTCGGCTTTGAAGCAGTCGGATATCTCACCGCAAAGGCAAAGGGCAAAAAGGGCGACACCGTCCTCATCCGTCTGGGCGAGGAACTGAACGACGACGGTTCGGTCCGGTTTGAGATGCGCTGCAACTGCCGCTATGAAGACAGATGGGTCCTCTCGGGAAAAGAAGATGTCCTCGATCAGTTCGACTACAAAGCCTTCCGCTATGCCGAACTGCTCTTCCCCGAGGGAACGGAAATTTCCGATATCCGCTTTGTGATCCGCCACTATCCCTTCGAGCAGAAAAAGGATTACCCCACCGATAACCCCGACCTGCAGAGAATTTTCAGGCTCTGTGCCGATTCCATCCGCTATGGCGCACAGGAAAATTTCATGGACTGCCCCACCCGCGAAAAGGGACAGTATCTCAACGACATCACCGTCACCGGACGCTCTCACGCCGTGCTGACCGGAGACACCTCTCTTTATAAAAAAGCACTGCGGGACTTTGCCAATTCGGCGTTTATCTGCCCCGGCCTGATGGCAGTTTCCGGCGGTTCCCTGATGCAGGAGATCGCCGATGCTTCGCTGCAGTTCCCGGCTATGGTCTGCTGGATCTATGCCATGGACGGCGACCGTGATTTTCTCGAATAGATGGAATCCGCCATCACCGGTATCTACTGGCATTTTCTCAAAAAGCTCAACGCCGACGGTCTGCCCGAAAACGTCACCGACAAGTGGAATCTGGTCGACTGGCCGGAAAACCTCCGCGACGGCTATGACTTTCCCCTGTCCCGGCCCATCGGTACCGGTGTACATAATGTGCTTTGTGCTTTCTGGTGCGGATTCCTCGATGCCCTGGACGAATATTATCAGCTTCTGGGCATGCCGCCCACCTTCCGCACCGAGCGGACCAAAGCCGCCTTTGTCCGTACATTTTATAATGAAGCCACCGGTCTGTTCTGCGACTCGCCGGCTCTGACCCATTCGGCGGTCCATTCCAATATTCTGCCGCTGCTCTTCCATATCGGCACCGACGATGACGCGCTTCGCCGCCGGCTCATCGATTTCATCGCCGAAAAGAAACTGACCTCTTCCGGCGTCTATATGGCCTATTTTGCCCTTGCCGCCCTGGTCAGAGAAGGCGAGCGGGAGCTTGCCGAAAAGCTCGTTCTCGATCCCGGCTGCTGGCTGAATATGCTCGCCGAGGGCGCCACCACTGTCTTTGAAGCATGGGGCAAGGACCAGAAATGGAACACCAGCCTCTTCCACCCGTGGGCGACCGCACCGCTGATCGTTTTTGCCGACGGCGTCCGCCCCTATTGATAAGGAGGAAACCAGATGAAAGTACTGCTCGTCAACGGCAGCCCCCACGAAAAAGGTTGCACCTATACCGCCCTTTCCGAAGTTGCATCGGTCCTGAAAAAAGAAGGCATCGAGACCGAGATCTTCTGGATCGGCATGAAACCCATCACCGGCTGTATCGCCTGCGGCGGCTGCCGCAAGGTCGGCCGCTGTGTCTTTGACGACTGTGTCAACGAATTCCGCAGAAAGGCTATCGACGCAGACGGTTTTGTCTTCGGAAGTCCCGTTCACTATGCCGCCCTTTCGGGCAGCATGACCGCCTTTATGGACCGGCTGTTCTACTCCGGCGGCAAGAAGGAATTTTACATGAAACCGGCGGCCGGCGTCATCTCCGCAAGAAGAGGCGGCACCACCGCTGCCTTTGACCAGATGATGAAGTATTTCACCATTTCCGAAATGCCGGTCGTTTCCTCCCGTTACTGGAACATGGTCCACGGCACCTCGCCCGAACAGGTCAAAGAGGACGCCGAGGGTCTTTACACCATGCGCGTCCTCGGCCGGAACATGGCCTATCTTCTCCGCTGTATCGAAGCGGCAAAAGCGGCCGGCGTTCCCCTTCCCGAACAGGAGCCGCCCGTCATGACCAATTTCATCCGGTGATAAGGAGGTATCATCATGCACGATAAAATGAAATGGTTCCGCGATGCCCGTTTTGGTATGTTTATCCACTGGGGACTCTACAGTATGCTGGGCGGTCATTACAACGGAAAAGAAACGCCGGATGCCGTCGGAGAATGGATCATGCGCCATATGCGCATTCCCCTTGCCGAATACAAAAAACTGGCCGGGTCTTTCGACCCTGTCCGCTGGGATGCCGAGGCAGTGGTACGTCTGTGCCGCGACAGTGGTATGAAATATCTGACCTTCACCACCAAGCATCACGACGGCTTTGCCATGTATGACAGCAAGGTCAGCGACTATACGATTATGCACACTCCCTTCGGCAGGGATATTCTCAAAGAACTGCAGTACTGGTGTGGAGAATACGGCATCACCCTCTGTCTTTATTATTCCCAGATGCAGGATTGGGAGGATCCCGACGGCGACGGCAACGATTGGGATTTCGACCCTTCCAAAAAGAACTTCGAAGCTTATTTCCGCCGCAAAGTCTGCCCTCAGGTCACCGAACTGCTGCAGAATTACGGTCCCATCGGCATGATGTGGTTTGACACCCCCTATGACATGCCCGAAGCTCTCTGCCGCGAACTGCGTGAGCTGGTCCTCTCTCTTCAGCCCGATTGTATCATCAACGGCCGCATCGGCTACGGATTGGGCGACTATCTCTGTACCGGCGACAACTGCATGCCCACCCGTCCGTGGAAGACCGCCTGGGAACTGCCCATGACCCTCAATCACACCTGGGGCTACCGCCCGGATGATACCGACTGGAAATCTCCTTCCGCCGTCATCGAAGCACTGTCTCAGGCTGTCAGCATGGGAGGAAACCTTCTTCTGAACATCGGTCCCGACCCGCTTGGACAGGTGCCGGAGGAATCCGTCCGCATCCTCAGAGAAGTCGGCAGCTGGCTGGAAGATTTCGGCGAGAGCATCTATGGTGCCGGTGCCTCTCCCGAGTTTCCCTATTGCCTGCCCTGGGGCGGCTTTACCATGAAGGATAATACCCTTTATATGCATCTTCTCCGCTATCCCGCCCGCCGTGAGCTGGCCGTTTACGGTTTTCTGACCGAAGTGCGCTCGATCCGTGAACTGCGCACCGGAAAGGATGTTCCCTTCTCTGTTTTCTATGACCCCGCCCGCAATGAAAAACGGCTGAACCTCATCCTGCCCGACCCGACAAGTGTTGTCGATACCGTTCTGAAGATCGAACTGGCAGGTCCCATGCGCACGGCAGATGCCCCCGTATGATCCCGGATCCCGAGGCTGTAAAAAGCTTCGGGATTTTTCTTTTCTCCCTCTTGACAGAGCAGGTTCCCTGTGCTATACTGCACATATACTTAGCAATACTAAACAGTATCACAAAGGAGGCGCCCATGGATTCAAAAGTCATCCAGCAATTCAAAAAAGGCTCCCTTGAGATGATCCTTCTGAGTATCATCGGCCGGGGTGAGACCTACGGCTATGAGATCATCACCGAACTGAACCGCAGCGCCGCCGTTCTCGGCTATGCAAAAGAAGGCACCGTCTATCCCATTCTCTATCGCCTTGAGGCCGCAGAACTCATCTCCTGCCGCATCGCGCCGGCAGCAGCCAACGGCGGATCGAAAAAATATTATTCCCTGACCGAAAAGGGCAGACAGGCTCTCTCGGAACTGAGCCTTTTCTGGGCCGATTACTGTGCCTGTGTCAACGAATATCTCAAAGCATATGAGGAGGAAGCAAAATGAAACAGAAATATATCCGTAAAGTGAAAAATGCCCTGCCCCGCAAACTCCGCGCAGAAGTCCTGCGCGACCTTGAAGAGATCTTTGCTTCCGCCGCAGAACACGGCGAAACCGAGGAACAGGTCATCGAACGGCTCGGCTGCCCCTGTAATTTCGTCAAAGAAGCCGCACTTCAGCTGGGCGTCGACCTGGAAAAGAGAAAGGCCCGCCGCTTTGCCGCCGCCGGCATCACCGCGGTCATTGTCGCCGTTATTTTCGGTATTTCCTATCTCAGGCTCAGAATGCTCCAGTCTGAAGCCGCATCCATCGGCATCATCGGCGGTGCCGACGGTCCCACCGCCATTCTCATTGCCGGTCCCATCATCAACCTCACCGGAATTCTCCTTGCTATCACCATCATTGCAGTCATCATCGCGCTGCTCTTTTTGTCCAAGCTTCTGAAAAAGAAAAAATAACAGCAAAAAAGGGAGGCCCTTTCGGGTCTCCCTTTTCCATTTATCAGATAAACTGTTTCAGATAATCCGTATGGATGCCAATACGGCAGAGCGTATCCGTTCTGGTCGACCATGCGGTATACCAGTGCTCCATCAGCTTTTCGCCCTTCTCACCCAGTTCCTCGAATTTGCCGATAAACCGTTTTGCCGTTTCGGACGGAATAGTCTCCTCCGCCAGCAGCGGTGCATACTCTGCCAGCAGTGCCGCCGTATCGATCGACCACTGCCAGAAAGCGGTGCGCTCCCTCTGTCCGTCAGTCTGCGGACAGGCTTTGTCCAAAAGGGCCTGTGCCTTTTTTGCTGCTTCGGCAAGTTTTCCGTATGCCGGTGCAATGGCCCCGTTGCCGACCCAGGTCTGTTTACAGTGGGCTTTTCTCAGTTCATAGGTATCCACCATGCCGACATCTTCGCCGGGGAAATGATGGCCGATGGTAAACAGGTCACAGACCTTTGCCGCCTCAGCTGCCGCACGGGAAAGGATCTCGGGAATTTCTGCCAGCGACGCGTCCTTCACACCGAAATGACGTTCTGCAAAACAAAGAGCGATCTCTTCATCGGTCACAGCCGGATCCTTCGCCGCCATCGCCGCCGCGATCACGGCCTTTTCGGTCAGCAGCCACGGTACTCTTCTGACCGACCAGCTGCTCACCAGTACACCTTCGATACCGGCTTTTGCCGCCGCGCGGACAGCCGTCAGACAATTGGGAAGATGCCGATGATGAGGAACGAAAGCGGGGTCGCCGCCGCATTTGGCCGCAGGAGCGACCAGCACCTCAAACCCCTGATCCTTCAGAAACTGCAGATAATGGAAGGGGCGGGTTTTTCCCTCTTCATCCCACACATAGGGCAGGATCATCTCTTTGTGCATATCGCTCCAGTTTTCGGGGTGAGCCGCGTCACAGCCCCAGACCAGCGGAGTCTCGTCTGGTGCGCCTTCACAGTGATAATTCCAGTCCATCAGCACGACTTTCCCCCTGAGGGAAGCCAGAGTCTCGGGATGGGCCAGCGCCGTATCCGCCCACATGATGGGAAGGATCCCTTTATTTCTTATGAATCCGACAGCTTTGCTGTACTGCTCCGCCAGCAGCTGATGTTTCGGCTTATCTCCACAGCGGGGGCAGCCTTCAAACAGATGGACCTCGTCACCGCCGATGTGAACTTTTCTGCATCCCGGATGCATCTCCAGCACCTGTTGTGCCATCTTTTCAAACAGTTCCATACTGCCCGGATGGGAGGGGCAGAGGGCGCTGTGATCCTTTCCGGGAAAAACTTCGGCCAGATGGGCGAATTCTTCATACCGCAGCACATAGTGCAGATGGCCCATGCACTGGATCAGCGGGATCACTTCCAGTCCCGCCTCTTCACAGACCGCATTGAACGCCGCGATCTCTTCACGGGTCAGCGCATCGGGCGCCGCGATCCTGCTCAGTTCGCCCTCAAAGGGGAACTTGTCCTGATACTCCAGAAGCACGGTGTTGTATCCCAGACCGGCAGCCTCTTTCGCCGCTCTGCAAAGGCCCTCAAAAGACAGCATATGCGCCTTCAGGTCAAGCTGGATTCCCAGCACGGACATCGCGTTGTTTTTCATAAAGATTCCCCTTTCCCGGTCGGTTTTCTACTTTAAATATAGCATGGGAAAACGGCTTTGTAAACAGAAAAGCTCCGATATTTCCGATGATGGTTCCAGGAGAATCGAAATCACCCCAAGTTCATTTTACCCACACAGACTTTTGACCGGACCTTCACTTTTCCGCGCTATACTCTCTTCAGATGGAGGTCACAGGTTACCCATATCTTTCTATATTTACTGAAGGGAGGAAGCTTATTTTGCAATTCAGACATGAAGTAAAGCATGAGATCACAAATCATGACATGCTGATCCTGCGGCAGCGGCTCCGGGTGATCATGAAACCGGACATTCATGCGGTAAACGGACAATATGCCATACGAAGCCTGTATTTTGACAGCTTGGATGACAAAGCCCTCAGAGAAAAACTGGACGGAGTGAATATCCGTGAAAAATACCGCATCCGTCTGTACAACAACGACCTGTCTGCCATTCATCTGGAACGGAAATTCAAACGGGGCAGCCTTGGCTTTAAATCTTCTGTAAATCTGACGCCGGCACAGGCACAGGCCATCGCGTCCGGAGATGTGGAATGGATGGCCCGGAGCACCGACGAAACGATGCTCGGCTTTTATACCCGTATCCGGAATGAGGGGCTGCGGGCGAAAGTCATCGTCGATTATACCCGCGAGCCGTTTATATTTGTCCCAGGTAATGTCCGTGTCACACTGGATTACGGGATCCGTACCGGTATGAGCTGTACAGATTTTCTGGACCCCGGCTGCGTGACGGTCCCTGTCGCCGGTTCACCCTGTATTCTCGAAGTGAAGTGGGACAATTATCTGCCCGATATCGTCCGGGACGCGGTACAGCTCGACGGCCGGCACAGCACCGCTTTTTCCAAATATGCTGTCAGCCGCATGTATGACTGACCGGCAAAAAAATCAATCAAAGGAGTCGCTCTGACCATGAATTTCAACGATATTTTCAAATCCGGTTTTCTGGACAACATCTCTTCCGTCAGTATCCCCGATATGTTTGTGACCATCGTTTTGTCCCTCTGTATCGGTCTTTTCATCTTCTTTGTCTATAAGAAGACCTACCGCGGGGTGATGTATTCCACCGGTTTCGGCACTACGCTGATCGCTCTGACTATGATTACCTCTTCTGTTATCCTTGCCGTAACCTCCAATGTGGTTCTGTCTCTCGGTATGGTCGGCGCACTTTCCATCGTCCGTTTCCGTACTGCCATCAAGGAACCTCTTGACATTGCGTTCCTGTTCTGGTCCATCGGCGCAGGCATCATTCTTGCAGCCGGTATGATTCCTCTTGCAGTCATCAGCAGTGTTGTGATCGGCATCATTCTTCTGCTTTTCGTCAACAAAAAATCCCACACCCATCCCTACATGGTCGTT
>JAFQND010000262.1 GCA_017396055.1 Oscillospiraceae bacterium | reverse complement strand
TGGCGGATGCCTCGGTGACCGTTTCGCGGGGACCCTGACCGCCCGAAACGACGATCACTTCTCCCCCATCGGCATCCAGGGCAGTCTGTAGTCTGGTGCGCAGGGTCAGAGGGACCTTGTCTCCTCTCAGGCCGGCACCCAGTATAATGGTATAATCAACGGGCGAATGATCTTTCGCAGCAATACCGCGCAGAACAAAACACTCCGAGACCGCCATAACACACATCACAGCGATCACGGCAGGGATCAGCACCCGGTGGCCGATCAGCGGAATGATCCCCGAGCGGAAGATCAGCGGCAGACCTCCCAGCGCCATCAGACCGGCGCCCATCAGTGCCAGCGGCACCGCAAAAGAGATGGGACCCATTGTCACGGTCAGAAGAATACAGTATATCTCGACCGCAAGGCCGAGCAGGATGAAAATTTTATCGATAATGAGCATGAAGGCCTCGTTTCAGATAACGGGATTTCGGTTTTCCGGTATTCTTTATTATACCACAGATTTCTGTCGTTGCAAAGGAAAATGATTTCTGTCGTAGAAAACTGTTTTTTGGCGATATTTCCCAGCGAAATTTGTGTATATTTTATAAATTTTATGAATCAACTATTGCAGAAAACCTATTACTGTGGTATTCTGAAATCAGAACCTGAGAAAGGAACGTGAAACCATGGACATCAGCAGCGCACTGGAAAAAATGCCCCGTCAGATCCGGGACAAAGTAAAGGAAATCGTTGCGAAATATCTTCGCACCGGCGACCGCTGCTATGCAGAGATCGCTATCGGTATTCTGGAAGAATTTGAAAATGACAGCAGCCTGGGAGAAAGTGCAAAGGAACTGATCCTGACGCTGAAAAACAACTGAAGAATCAAAAGACCGCCCCGAAAGGAGCGGTCTTTCTGTTTTGGTAAAGAGGGTCATATTCCCTCGCTCTTTTCTTTTTCACTTTCGCCGCGGTATCTGTTCGGCGAAGCACCAAACCATTCCCTGAACGCCCGGATGAAGTTATTGATGTCGCCAAAGCCGCATTGATAGGCGATCTGGCCCACCTGAAGATCGGTGGTCTCCAGAAGTTCTTTGGCATAGCTGAGCCGGTTGAGCTGAATATACTGCTTCGGGCTGCAGCCCACCTGGGCCTTGAAGGTGTGAGAAAGATAGTAAGGGCTGATGAAAAACTGTTTTGCCAGATCGGCGATCCGGATGTCTTCTGTAAAATGGCTTTCGATGTATTTCTGAATATCTCCGATCCGGCCGGCATAGCTGCTGTCGCCGATGGTAAAGTTCCCGGGACAGACCCGGCATACCCGGATCAGCATCTGTTCAAACAGATCACGGATCAGCTGGGTGGAATAGAGCCCCGGAGCAGAGTATTCCCGATAAAGCTGGCGAAAAAGCAGCTGCATCTCTTCGTGAAGCTGTTCCGGCAACGAAACACAGTGAGAAAATCCCACCGGCCGGTTTTTGAAGATCGACGCCAGCGCGGCACAGGAAAGAAGACGCTCCATCTCAACCGAATCAATGATCATGAAATAGCGGCGGTAAGGCGCAGACAGCGCGCGGACTTCATGCTGTTCAAAAGAGTTGAGAAAAACGATGCTTCCGCTGCGGGCGAGATACCGATGCCCGTCAACCAGAAACTCCGCCTCGCCCTCCGTCACATAGATGACTTCACAGGAGAGATGATAATGGTTGTGCGGCGGCTGTTCGCTGTCGCTGAAACGAAACTGTGTGATGAAAGAATTCATATACTCTCCTTTCAGTCACCGAAGACTAGAAAACTGCAGCCGAGGCACCACGCGCAGGAATCCCATGTTTTGCGGGCCATAGGCCCACAAAACCGCATCCGCTCCGGATGCGAGGGATTGCTGCAGACGAAGAAAACCCCGTTTTCTTAGTCTAGGCCATCGTCTCCAGCATTTTCATGCTCACTTCATAAGAGCACGGCTCTCCGGCAAGGAATTTTCTGCATTCTTCCTCCATATAAGCGCTCATGCGGGCGGTCTCGTTTTTCAGGCTGCCGGCGATATGAGGGGTCAGAAAAACATTGTCAAGCTCCCAGAGGGGGCTGTCTTCGGCAGGGGGTTCAGGCCAGGTCACATCCAACAGAGCGGTGCGGTCGGGCTTTTCCCGCAGGGCACGGATCAGGTCATCCTCCACCACCTGTGCACCGCGGCCGGTATTGATAAAGACGGCATTATCTTTCATCCGCGAGAAGAGAGCATAATCCAGCATTCCCACGGTAGTGGGCAGATTGGCGATATGATTGGAGATGATCTGACATTCCGAGAAGATCTCTTCGAGGGAAGCGCGGCGGGCACCGTACTGCGCCAGTACGCCGTCATCCACAAAGGGATCATAGACCAGCACTTCAAAATCATAGTCCATCAGCATCTTCATGACCAGTCTTCCGATCATGCCGGCGCCCAGAAGACCCACTTTTACACCATAGTTGCAGGGCAGCGTGTGGGTATAGGCGGCGGCTGCGGCACGGGCGGCATGTTTTTCTTTTGCTTCGCGCATCATCCGCATATCGCGGAACATTCCCTTACCGGAAAGGATGATCTGCGCGATGGTATATTCGGCTACCGGCACCGCGTTGGCAGCCCAGGCGCTGAACACTCTGATGCCTTTGTTCAGAAAAGGACGGGCGAAATACTGCACCGATCCGGCAGCATAGAAAACCGCTTTCAGTCTGGGAAGGTAATCGGCGATCTGTTCTTCGGTCAGAGAGAGCATCCCCCAGGTGGAGAAGATATACTCCGTTTCAGCGAGAAGGGCGCGATGCTCCTCAAGATTGGCCGAGGTGATGACCCCGTCCGGAATATCACAGAGCTCTCTGATCTTTTCCATTGTGCTGTCAGGGTATACATCGTGAAAAGTGACAGAATTGGTATCGGTCATATATACGGCAGTGGGTCTCATGATTCATTCCTCCTGAAGGTCATATCCGGCAGCCAGCTTTTTCAGCACCTGTGCATCGGCAAGGAACTGTTCGGGCGTATCGCCGGCGACAAATTCGATCAGCGCGGCTTTTGCCCGTGCACGGGTGAAATATTCCTTCCATTTTCCGGCGGCGTGTTCCAGCGGAAAACGGATATTCCCCTTTTCCCAGGCGAAGACGTGAAGATAAGAAATAAAGGGGCGCAGCATGTCGATCTCCCGAAGCTGTTCCTCAAACGTGATATCGGGATTGGGCTGCCAGTAGGTGGTGACATTTTCGGCGGCCAGTTTTTCCAGAAGCCAGCGGGCTCCTTCTTTTGTCTGGGTCATCGTTCCGCGGTGATATTCAAAGGCGATGCTGATACCGCAGTCAGCGGCTTTTTCAGCGGCGGTGCTTATATTCAGAACCAGCCTGTCGAACTCTTCACCGGTGATCTCATCGATGGTTTTGCTGCCGGTCCAAACCCGGATGATGGGCGCGCCCAGCGCCTTTGCACTCTCCAGAATACCATCAAAAGCGTCTGGATCATCACAGCGCCAGTAAGAACCGTAGGAAAGTACCTTCAGACCGGCGGCTTTGGTTTTTTCCGCGATCAGGGCGGCAAGCTCCCGCGAAGCAGGCGGAACGTGAACATCTCCGCCCCATTCAATACCGTCAAGGCCGGCCTTTGCGGTCAGCGCAATGATCTCGTCGGGTGTCAGCTGCCGGAAAGTAATGGAAGTCAGTCCTGTCAGCATTTTGATCGCTCCTTTTTTGTCTGTTCCTCTTTCAGCATACCGCTTATCGGTCGTTTTGTGAATATCATTTTTGCTTTTTGATATGTAAAAACTGCGGTATAGTACATCTGCCCAAAAAGCAAACCGCAAATTTTACATATGGGAGAACGATTTTTGCATACAAATTTTATCGTATTTATTGTATCATAAAATCAGACGATTGTGCAGAGTTTTCTGACGGAAGGAGTATTATATGTTCCATTACAAAACCGCTGAGGAGTTTCTCACCGAAGCAGAATCCCTTCATCTTCATATTCCCTTTTCCGACCGCGTGTCATCGCTGGCCGAACCGGTAAGTCTCGGGGCAAAGACGCTTCCCAACCGGATCGTTATCCAGCCGATGGAAGGCTGCGATTCCAGCAGCGACGGCTCACCTGCCGAACTGACGATCAGAAGATACGACCGCTTTGCCCGCTCGGGCGCAGGACTGATCTGGTTTGAGGCCTGTGCCGTTCTGCCCGAAGGCAGAGCAAATCCCCGTCAGTCCTGGATCACCGAAAAAAACCTCGACAGCTTCAAGGCCCTGACCGGCCGCATCCGCGAAGAAGCGGTAAAAGCTGGCAATCCCGCGCCGCTGATCATCATGCAGGCCACCCATTCGGGCCGCTATTCCAAACCGGAAGGCGTTCCTGCTCCGATGATCGCCTATAACAATCCCCTGTTCGAAAAGGACAACCCCATCGATAAAAGCCGCATCGTCACCGACGATTACCTTCGCGCGCTGACCGAAAAATTCGGTGAAGCGGCCCGTCTTGCCGAAAAAGCAGGTTTTGACGGCGTGGATATCAAGGCCTGCCACCGGTATCTCAACTCTGAACTGCTGTCGGCCTATGAACGTGAAGGCGACTACGGCGGCAGTTTTGAAAACCGCACCCGCCTGCTCCGTGAGGGCATCATGGCGGCAAAAGCGGCCACCGGCAGCGATTTTCTTGTCACTTCACGGATGAATGTCTATGACGGCTTCCCCTATCCCTACGGATTCGGCGTGACAAAGGAAGGCGGACTTGTTCCCGACCTGACGGAAGGCAAAAAGCTCGTCGGCATCCTCCATAAAGAGCTTGGCGTAAAGCTTCTGGACATCACCATCGGCAACCCCTATGTGAACCCCCATGTCAACCGTCCCGCCGATGTACAGGCGTACGAACTG
Source organism: Oscillospiraceae bacterium (assembly GCA_017396055.1). Taxonomy (GTDB): domain Bacteria; phylum Bacillota; class Clostridia; order Oscillospirales; family Ruminococcaceae; genus Faecivivens. The sequence continues at coordinate 10,140 of JAFQND010000262.1, read as the reverse complement.
ACCGAAGATCCCCTTGTGGGACTGGAGCGGATCATCCGCTGTGTCGGCGAAGTACAGAAAGAGTATCCCGATCTGTGTGTCATCGGCTCGGGACTGAGCTATCCCAGACAGTTTGCGGGAAATGTGGCCGCGGGCGCCGTGGAGGAAGGCTGTTTCAAGGCAGCGGGCTTTGGACGGATGGCATTTGCCTATCCGGAATTTGCCGGAAAACTTCTGAGAGGCGAACCGCTCGACCCCGCAAAATGCTGCATCACCTGCGGTAAATGCTCGCTGCTGATGCGGTACGGCTCCACCGCGGGATGTGTGGTGAGAGACCGGTATTACACTGATCTGTTCAGAGAAGTAAGCAAAGGAAAATAAACCGTTTTCGAGGAGAATGAATATGAAAAAAACCGCTATCGTGACCGGTTCCCGCCGGGGCATCGGCCTTGGCATTGCAAAAGAGCTTCTGAAAAACGGTTATGCCGTGCTGCTCTGTGCCACTGCGGAAAAAGAAGCGGTCACCGATCTTATGGAAGAGCTGAACCGGCTGGGTGAAGCCGATTATATCCGCTGTGACATCTCGGTACCGGAAGACCGCAGAAAACTGATCGCTGCTGCCGACGAAAAATGGGGCCGTCTTGACGTGCTGGTCAACAACGCCGGTGTGGCCTGTGCTGTGCGGCTGGATGTGCTGGAAACTACCGAAGAGAGCTTTGAACGGCTGATGCGCATCAATCTGGAGGGCACTTTCTTCATGTGTCAGCTGGGTGCCAATAAAATGATCGAGATGAAAAAGCGCGGTCTTGCGGATTACACCCCCCGCATCATCAATATCTCGTCCATCTCCGCTTATACCTCCTCTGTGTCGAGAGGCGAATACTGTATCTCCAAGGCAGGCATCTCGATGACCACCCAGCTTTTCGCCGACCGCCTTGCCGAAGAGGGCATTCCCGTTTTCGAGGTACGCCCCGGCATCATCCTCACCGATATGACCGCAGTGGTGAAGGATAAGTACGAAAAACTTATCAGTGAAGGAATCACCCCCATCCGGCGCTTCGGACAGCCGGAAGATGTGGCAAAATGTGTTCTGGCAGCCTGCTCTGGTATGCTGGATTTCGGCACGGGCACTGTACTCAATGCCGATGGTGGATTCCACATTCAGCGGCTGTGATTTTTACGGATGGGTCCCCAGAATCCTCGCGGTCTTCCGACCGCGCCATAAATCCCTGCGGGATTTGGATGTCCGGATTCTTTTCTCCCATCCGGCGCTTCGGACAGCCGGAAGATGTGGCAAAATGTGTTCTGGCGGCATGCTCGGGTATGCTGGATTTCGGCACGGGCACTGTACTCAATGCTGACGGCGGCTTCCACATTCAGCGGCTGTAAGCCGCTGAATTTTCAAGAATGTCTCCCGGTCAGAGGGACCGGGCTTTTCTCAGCTTTGCTTCGAAAAGACGTCATTCTTGCGTACTGACTGCCTCTGAATAACGTGGCTGTTTTTCAAGGTATATTTTCCCATATCCAGCGGCTGTGAGCCGCGCCGCAGCCGGACGCCGGCTGCCTTTCCCCATCTCACGATTCATCATTCCCAAAGAAGGTTTTACAGATGAAGATCATCTCTCTCGATACCCTGATCCTCGGTTCGGGTGCTGCAGGCTTCAATGCAGCCGATACGCTCTATGATCTGGGCCGTACCGACATTGCCATTCTCACCGAAGGTGTGAATATGGGTACTTCCCGTAATACCGGCTCGGATAAACAGACCTACTACAAGCTCTCGCTCTGTTCCGATGCACCGGACAGCGTTTTTGAACTGGCTGAAAATCTCTTTGCCGGAGGCAGTGTCAACGGTGATACCGCCCTGTGCGAGGCAGCCGGGTCGGTGCGCTCGTTCATGAAGCTGGTGAATCTGGGCGTGCCCTTCCCCACCAACCGCTACGGAGAATATGTGGGCTATAAAACCGACCATGATCCCCGCTCCCGCGCTACCTCCTGCGGACCTCTGACCTCAAAGCTCATGACCGAAAAGCTGGAAGCTTCGGTAAACCGCAAAGGTATTCCTATCTACGAAATGCAGGCGGTAAAACTGCTGACCGAAGAAAACAGAGTCACCGGTCTTCTGGCATTGGATCACGGAAAGCTCACCGCCTTTTTGTGCAGCAATATCATTCTCTGTACCGGCGGACCGGCCATTGTTTATAAGGCCTCGGTCTATCCCGAAAGCCAGACCGGTATGACCGGCATGGCGCTGGAAGTCGGCGCTGCAGGATGCAATCTGCAGGAATGGCAGTACGGTCTCGCCTCGACAAAATTCCGCTGGAACGTTTCGGGCACCTATCAGCAGGTGCTGCCCCGCTATATCGCCGTGGACAAAGACGGAAACGAACGGGAATTTCTGCCGGAGTATTTTTCCGATCCCGCAAAAGCGCTGGACATGGTCTTTCTGAAGGGTTATCAATGGCCTTTCGATACCGCAAAAATCGGCGGCTCGTCTATCATAGACATCATTGTTCACCACGAGATCTTCCATAAAGGAAACCGGGTGTTCATGGACTTCAGAACAGATCCGGCCGGGCTTGATTTTGACCGTCTGTCTGATGAGACAAGAAACTATCTCTCCCGTTCGGGAGCGCTGGAAAAAACACCGATCCGGCGGCTGGAGATTATGAATCCCAAAGCCATCGAGCTTTATGCTGCCCACGGTATTGACCTGTACAGCGAACCTTTGGAGGTCGCTGTCTGCGCCCAGCATCACAACGGCGGCCTGGCGGTGGACCTGAACTGGCAGACCTCGGTGGAAGGTCTTTTTGCCGCAGGCGAAGCAGCCGGTACTTTCGGTATTTCCCGTCCGGGCGGCTCGGCTCTCAACTCCACACAGGTCGGCTCGCTCCGCGCGGCGGAAGCGATCGCATACGGCCCGAAAAAACCGCTCTCCCATGCCCTTTCTCCTGTGCAGCAGGCACAAGCGGAAAAATTCCTGAACGATATAACAAAACTGCTCTCTCCGGGCGGTGTCAGCCATCTGCTCCTCAGGGAAAAATACCAGAATGCCATGAGCCTTTCGGCCGCCCATGTCCGCTCGCTGACAGAGATGACCTCACTCAAACAGGAGATCGAAGACGATCTGGAAAACTTCTTCGACCGGGTCAGCTGTGAGGAAGAGGAGATATCCTGTGCGCTGAAGACAAGGGATATGCTGATCGTTCAGAAGGCAGTTCTGTCGGCCATGCTGCTGACCGGAGAGCACTGCCGAAGCCGCGGCTCGGCGCTGATCCTGGACAAAAACGGCACCTCCCCCGCCGGTGAGCTTGAAGACTATCGTTATCTGCCCGGCAGCGGCAGCCATCGGGAATTCTGGGTCAGAACACAAAACAGCAGCTCTTCCTTTGAACCGGTGCGTCCTCTCCCCCGCACGGATGACTGGTTTGAAAAGGTCTGGGCGGAATATGAAGCCAGAAGAAACACAACGCAATAATAAAAATCCCTCCCCGAAAACGGGAGGGATTTTCTGTTTCTCAGCGATCAAGATGCAGATTTTCACAGCCGTAGAATGCCCAATCGGCTATGCGGACATCTTTCGGGAGATTGATGAAGGAGAGGTTTTTACAGTCGGCAAAGGCAAATTCACCGATCTCTTTCATGGAATCGGGCAGGAGGACCGACCGAAGACCGGTACATCCCGAGAAAGCTCTCTTTGAAATAAATGCGGCGCCTTCATCCAGAATAACAGCCGCGACCCTGCTGCCCTTTAAAAGCTTTGCCGTCTGCCCGGTGACATCAGCCGAAAGGCGGAGAACTTTGCTGCAGCCTTTAAAAGCATCCTCTGCAATATCAGAAGGCTTTCCCCGGAAGACCGGTTCGAGGTTTTTACAGTCGGCAAAACACCTGCTGCCAAGCGTTTCCAATCCCGCGGGCAGGACAACGGTTTTCAGATTATCACAGCCTGAGAAGGTCACTCTTCCGATTATTTTCAGCGTATCGGGCAGTACCACCTCTTCAAGATTGACACAGTCCTTAAAAGCGGTAGCCACCCATTCGATGCCCTGCGGAATGACTACGCGGGTGATCGTTTCGTTAGCTGCAAACACGCCGGGCTGGACAGCAGTGATCCCCTCGGGGATCACGATCTCAGAAGCGTTTCCGGTATAAGCGTGCAGCTCGTTGCGCACAATGACAAAACCGTTTTCATCCGCAAGAGCAGTACATCCGGAGAAAACGCCTCCATCAGCTTCGGCGGTATCGGGAAGGCTGACCGAAACGAGAGATGTGCAATTCTTAAACGCATCCCAACAGATCCGTTTCAGCTCTTTCGGAAGATCCGCCGACACAAGAGAACTGCAGTCCTCAAAAGCATGACGGTCTATCAGTTCCAGCCCTTCCGGAAATTCAACGGATACAAGAGAAGTACAGTTCCGAAAAGCAGATTCACAGATCACCGTGACGCCCTGTGGGATACTGACCGATCTCAGCGAGGTACAGCCCGCAAAACCGTCGATCCAATCAAGACCCCGGGGCAGTCTGACCGAAACAAGATCCCGGCAGTTTTTGAAAGCGGAAAGACCGATGCCCAGTTTTTCGTCTTCGCTGAAATATCCGTCATCTATATAATATCCCGAATTGTCCGGAATAGATATCGAACGAAGTCCGGAGCCGGAGAAAGCATTTCTTTCGATCCAGCAGCCGCTTTCGGGCAGCCCGATCTCTTTCAGAGCGGCACAGCCTTTGAAAGCCTCTTCCCCGATCCTTGACAGTTTCCCGGGCAGATTGATCGAAGCGAGTGCGGAGCAGCCTTTGAACGCACCGTTATAGATCACTTCCATGCTTTCGGGCAGATGGACAGAAACGAGCTTTTTGCAGTTATAAAAAGCACCGGAACCGATACCGGTCATTCCTTCGGGAACAGTGACTTCGGTCAGTTGTTCCAGTTCCTCTTTTGAATAAGGAGGAAAATACAGCGTGTCATAGCCTTCCTCTTCTTCGGAAACCGGTTCGCTGTCATCATAAGGAATTTTGTCCTCACCGGACAGGATCAGATCCTCATCTTCCGGCAGGATCTCCTCAAAATCAAATTCACACATATCAGGTACCCCCATCCATCAGGCTGATATCATCATAACAGGACACCGGTCCGTAAATCGCATCAAACGATTTTTCCGAGATTTTTCCAGGTGATCTGCGAACGCTTGCCGAAATAGTTGCCCGCTTTATAACCGGTGCAGTCGTCTTCATAAAGAATGCCGATCGAGCCGTCGGACATCTCTGTCATACAGGAATAGGCAAAGAAGCTGTCGTTGAGCTGCACTGCGTCCTCAAGCACCATCTCACAGTTTTCACCCAAAGGAAGATATAGACCTTACCGTTGAAGCGTCCGCCCCAATCTCCGCCGGTGTGGTCAGAGGGGCAGCAGATGAGCAGATATTCCTTCTCCCCGCGGGTCACCCGCAGAGCGGATACCATGCACTGAGAGAAATTGAGCACGCCGGTCTTCACAAGCTCGCCGGGCTGCAGACCGTTTTCCGTCCGGACAAAATCGATATAGCAGATCTGGTTGATGCCGCCGGTGCGGACCATCAGACGGATATTGCCGTTCGGGAGCTCGACCGGCTGGCTCTCGCCGCCGGCAAAGGGAGAGGTGATTTTTTTCCAGCTCTTTCCGCCGTCTTTGGAGAAAACAAGATAGACATTTTCGCCGTCATAAGCCGAGAACATCAGCTCGCCGCGGGAGGTGACGATGCCTCTGCCGGGACCGATGACCGTAAACTTCTTTCCCTCCTCCTTGACGGGGACAAGGGAGAAACCGGACCAGCTTTTGCCGCCGTCTTCGGAAGTCTGCATGCAGATATAGCTTGCGGGGAAGGCACGGAAGGGTGCATCGGCAAAGAAGAGATTGCCCTTATATCCGCCGTTTTCATAGATATCAAAGCTGCCGTCCACCGTGATGCCGGAAAGAGCTTTCCCGTCTTTGAAGATCTTTCCGTCCGAAAGACAGTGATCGTAATTTTCGCCGTCCGCGGTCAGCAGAAGTCTTCCCTCGCTGTCAAAGCCGGTGCGCAGGTCCGAAAAAGCGTGGTCGGTACAAGCGGTGGTCAGCGAATATCCCGCCGGGAAAATATCGGCAAAGAGCCAGAGCTTTCTGCCGTCGGTGATCATCAGCGGGTCCATCAGTGTAGAGGAAGAGGGGCTGTAGCGATCACCGTTGTCGCCCAGATAGGCAGGAAAAGTATAGTGCCAGGTCTCACCGCCGTCCGTGGAACGGGAAACGATCAGATCCATACCGCCGCCGTCCGACTCGGAGTCCCAGCGAACATCGGCAGTGGCGACAAGGGTGCCGTCGTCCAGTGTCACAAGGCCGGGTATCCGGAAATTCTCACTGCCGGCAGTACCGGCGGGAAAGGGCTGTCGGGCGGTCATGCCGTCGGCAGGATATTTAAAAGGACTTTTCATAAATTGTCTCCTCAGATCTCGACACAATTGGTGCCATTCATGGTAACATAATGGGTTTTTACGCCGAGAAGATCCATCCACTGTCTGGTGAGAGCAGTGCCGTACATACGGATGCGTTTCATTCTCGTCAGCTTTTCTGTATCGGAAAGATATTTCGGAACGACCGGCTCATTGTACAGCCAGTCGTGACAGCACCAGAAACAGGCTTCCGGCGCGATGGCGGCATAAACCTCCATGCCGATGTTCATGTGACCGTGATGTGCCATCTGCACCATATCGGATTTCAGCAGATCACGGGATTCTCGGAAGAGGATATCGCCTGCATCGGGGCCCAGGTCACCCAGGAAGAGCACGTTTTTATTGGGACCCGAAATGCGGAAAACAGATGACGCATCGTTCATCGGATTGGAAACAAGACCGTCATGCCAGGTATAAAGCACCTCGATCCCGCACTCGTCGATCGTGAAAGTTTCGCCCTGTCTGAGGATATGACATTTCTCCCGGTATGCCGGCATGATCCGCTCGAAAGCCGGGAGCATCTCGTTGTACTCTTCTTCAAAATAAGCACGATCAGGCACATCAGGCGTGTTTATGAGGCTGTAGGGCGGGAAATTGTAGTAAAACGCACCGATATCAAAATCAGCGCCGCCGTTTTTTTCCAGTTCGTCGAGAAGACCGCTGATATGGTCACTGTGGGGATGGGTCAGAAACCAGCCGGAGATATGTCTTCCCCCGATGACTTCTTTCAGAAGAGGCATATCCTCGGGACGTCCGCCATCGATGACGATGACATTATTCTGTCTTGTCACAAGGACAAAGCCCATCATATATTTGCTTGTTTCGGTCACCTGGTAAAGCAGAGTCTTGTCATTCATTTTCCATCGCCTCCGTATGTTCTAAGTATAGCATACCCTTGCCAAAATGACAATCTACAACCATACACCGGTTCTTTTGACATATTCGTAGAAAATGGTCTTTGTCGGGTTGATTTTCTCCCCTGCCCTGTTATAATGAGGATGAATATTTTTTATGGAGGTGCCCACTATGAAAATGGATCTTGCCGTTTCCGTATGGACCAGTTATTTTGTTGACTACACACCCGAAGAGATGATCGATGCTTTCGTCGAGGCAGGCTATACCACCGCCGAATTCTCCGACGAGCACGGCTTTGTACTGCTTAAGCGTGCCAAAGAACGCGGCATGACCGCCGCCGAAGTGGGTGCCGAGCTGAAAGCCTATGCCGATGCAAGAGGCTTCTCTTTCCCTCAGGGTCATCTTTATTTGGGTGTCGACCCCTGCGCAGACAACGCTGTCGAAGTTCTGACCGAATGGCTGGATCTCTTTGTTGCACTGGGCATCACCGCCGGTGTACTGCACACTCAGGGCGGCCGTGAGCTGACCGATGAAGAACGTTTTGACCGTTGGGTCAAGACCCTCAAACCCCTGTGTGCCCATCTGGAAGGCACCAATATGTCCATCGCTCTGGAAAACGTCGGCGGCAACCCCACTCTGGCAGGTCTGAAGAAGGTCATCGACGCTGTCGGCAGCGACCATCTGGGCATCTGTCTGGATACCGGTCACCTGAAACTTGCCCAGCAGAAAGGCATCACCGATATGTCTCAGCTGGACTTCATCCGCGGTGCAGGCAAGCTGCTGATCGCACTGCATATCGCCGACAATGACGGCACCTCTGACCAGCATATGATGCCCCTCGGACGCGGCCGCGTCAACTGGTGGGAAGTCATGACCGGTCTTCGCGAAGTGGGCTATGACCGCCTGTTCAACTATGAGATCCCCGGCGAGCGTCAGGCTTCTCCCAAAGTCCGCATGGCCAAGCTGGAATACATCAAGGCTGTCACCGAAGAGCTCTTCTCTGACGAATTCGTCGAAAGAGGTCACAAGGTCTGGTAATGCCCATGAAAAATCTTACCGGTTCGGTCTGGACCAGCTATTTTGTTGACTTTTCCCCCCGAGGAAATGGTTGACGCTTTTCTCTCGGCGGGCTATACCGCCTCGGAATTTTCCGATGAACACGGCTTTGTCATGCTCGCCCGTGCAAAAGAGCGGGGCGTTTCTCCCAGAGTTGTCGGTGCTGAGCTGAAAGCCTATGCCGACGAGCGGGGCTTCTCTTTCCCCCAGGGTCATCTGTTCCACGATGTGGATCTCTGTGCCGATGATGCGGTGGAGGTCCTGACCCAGTGGCTGGATCTTTTCCTCGGTCTGGGTGTCCGCTCTGCCGTGCTCCATGCCGGCGGCGGAAAAGGGCTGACCTTCGAGAATCGCTATGACCGCTGGATCAAAGTTTTGACTGCTCTGACCGGTCACTTGAAAGGCACTGATATGTCCATCGCGCTGGAAAATCTGAAGGATACCACCGACGTGGATATGCTCAACAAAATCATCGATACCGTCGGCGACGAAAACCTCGGCATCTGTCTGGATACCGGACATCTCCACCTGACCACCGACCGCGGGCTTACCACCCAGTCGCAGGGCGAGTTTATCCGCAGAGCAGGAAAACGGCTGATCGCACTGCACGTGGCAGATAATGATCTTTCCAGTGACCTGCATATTCTCCCCTTCGGCAGAGGAAATATCGACTGGTGGGATTTTGCCTCCGCTCTGCGCGAAGTGGGCTATGACCGGCTGTTTAATTATGAGATCCCCGGTGAACGGCTTGCCTCGCCCAAAGTGCGCATGGCAAAACTCAAATATATCAAAACCGTCACCGAAGAACTTCTCTCGGATGAATTTTTCGAAAGAGGAAAAGTTACCCGGTAAGATCCAAAAATCCCCCGTTCCGTGTTGGAGCGGGGGATTTTTCAGTGTGGGTCAATCCTCAGGTCTTGGACCGTTGGGCAGCGGCAGACCGTTTTCATCCCGGTTGATGGGAACGGCCCTCAGACAGAATCTGATGCTTCCGCAGGGACAGAGCAGATCCATTTCGTACTTTTCTTTCTGACCGCGATAGGTAAAATCGCCGCCGCAGCGGATCACTTCGCACCAGGTAAACAGCTCGATCATGACTCTGGGACAGATATCTGCGGGACATCCGTACGAAAAGACAAACCTGTCGCCTTTTTCGATACCCAGCCGGCAGGATGCCGCCTTTCCTTCCACGGCAGTCAATTCAAACTGCCAGTCTTCTGTCACCCATTTCTTCATCTGTCACATTCCTTTGCTTCGGCTTATCAGAGCAGTCCGTTCTTCGGGGAGTCTCTGTCGGTTATCCCTTTTCTTTTTCCTTGGCGCGCTTGTCGTTGATGATCTTCATATGCTCCTCGGTAATGAGTTCGACGCCGTTTTCTTTCGCCCAGTCGACACAGCCCTTGAGCACCAGCGGCAAAAAGACACGAGGCACAGCCAGAACGGTCTTCAGCGCTTCATCGGTAAATTTCACCTTATCGTCCGCGCGGTCGGCAGCATAGCGCACCGATTCCAGAGAAGCCTCGCGCATCTGCAGAAGCTCAGCTCTCATCCGGCGCTTTCTGTGGAACCAGAAATTCTTGCTGTCACGATAACCGTAGTCCACGGGAAGCGCAGGGAAATCCTTTGCTCTGACACCGTTGATAATGGCATCGCTGTACTTTTTCTTCATCAGGATCTTGTCCACTCTCAGAATAAAGTGAGCACCGAATTTGCTGGTGATGCCATTGAAATCATGATAAGGGGGTTCATAGCCGTCCAGCACACCGGGCATATCGGCTTCAGCAC
>JAFQND010000261.1 GCA_017396055.1 Oscillospiraceae bacterium | reverse complement strand
GGTGTTTACTAGGCTTTTCCATGTGGACAGCGCCGGCGCAGCGACGGCCGTGAAAATCGTTGTGGACGGCTGCCTCTTTGTGGCCAGCTTCTTCATCCAGAAGTACTGGGTGTTCCGCAAAAAGGATCAGACACCCGGGAGCTGAAAATAAAGCAGTAATCTATAACTATAAACAGAACAAAAGAAACGGACGGAAAGGAAACAACCATGACTTACGAAATTGACATTGCCGGTCTGAAGCGCGACCTCCCCCTCTGCAAGGTATCCGACGACCTGTATATCGGCGCCTTCGTCATGTTCGGTGATGTGGAGCTCACCGTGCACTGCGCGGCCGAACTGCTGAAGCGGGCTCCCGAGTACGACTACCTCATCGCCCCCGAAGCAAAGAGCATCCCCCTTCTGTATGAGATGGCACGGCAGTCCGCCGCTGACAAGTACTTCCTGGCGCGCAAGGGTCCCAAGGCCTATATGAAGGGCGTGTTTGAAGTGAACGTCAAATCCATCACCACCATGCAGGTGCAGAAACTCGTCATCGACACCGCCGACGCCGAGCTCATAAACGGCAAGCGCATGCTCATCCTGGACGACGTGATTTCGACCGGCGAGTCGCTGCACGCCACCGAGGAGCTGGTGAAGCAGGCTGGCGGCATCGTAGCCGGCAAGATGGCCGTCCTCGCCGAAGGCGACGCCGCCAAACGTGACGACATCATCGTCCTCGCACCGCTGCCGCTCTTTAACCCCGATGGCACTCCGAAAGAATAAAACCAAATAAAACAGAAACCCCACCAGTCAGCAACCGGTGGGGTTTTCGTTATCGTGAAAGCTGTCAGCAGAACTCAATGCCGTCGTCGGTCATGCGGGCGATCTTCGCGAGGGACTCGATCCGCATGCCCTGTTCGCGCAGGGCGTTCCCCCCACCCTGAAAGACCTTTTCAATCGCAATGCCCGCGCCCACCACGGCGCCGCCGGCCTGCTCCACCAGGCCCTTCAGGCCGACGAGGGCGGCTCCCGTAGCAAGAAAATCGTCCACAATCAGCACCCGATCGCCCGGACCGAGATATTCTTTTGATACGACCACAGTGTTGCGGTTCCCGTGCGTGAAAGACTCCACCTCCACCGACCACAGATGGTCCGAGATATTCCTGGTTTTGTTCTTCTTGGCAAACACCAAGGGGCTGTTGAATACATAGCCCGTCATGCAGCCCAGCGCTATGCCTGAGGCCTCAATGGTCAGAATCTTGTTGACTCCTTCGCCGTCATACAGGCGTTTCAGTTCCTGCGCCATCTCAAAGCAAAGCTGCGGGTCGATACGGTGGTTCAGAAACCCATCCACCTTCAGGATACCGCCGGGGAGAACCTTCCCGTCGGTCAGAATCCGTTGTTCCAGTGCCTTCATAACTGCCTCCCAAAACTTCATAATACCGAAAAAGCCCGTCGCTTCCATAACTGCGACAGGCTTGATCGGGTAATGTTCAATTACACAGCGCGGGTAACCTTGCCGCTGCGCAGGCAGCGGGTGCAGACGTAAACGTGTTTGGGCGTTCCGTCAACAATGGCCTTGACGCGCTTCACGTTCGGCTTCCAAGTACGGTTGGAGCGTCTGTGAGAATGGCTGACCTGGATGCCAAAAGAAACATCCTTATCACAGAACTGGCACTTTGCCATAGCTGAAGCACCTCCTTGCATGTGTTGGCTGAAAAACAGCTTATGTATAATAACAGACCGAAATGAGAAAAGCAAGCGCTTTTTTCAGGTTTTTCCCCTGAAACGATGTGGAACGAAGAGGAAACAACTGTGTCCTCTCTAAAATATAATAAAATTACGCAAATTGGCATGGATTATTGACGGCCTTGTTGACGGCACCCCCGATATAATGACACCAACAAACAAAAAACTATATCGGAGGTACAGAAATGAAAATGCTCAGAAACATCCTTGCCGTTGTTCTCATCCTTTGCCTGATGGTCGGCTTGGTGCCGATGGCGGCGTTTGCCGATGTCATGGATGTCGAACAAAATGCCGGAGACGTCGGTAGCGCGGTTTCGGAAGGAATCGAAAACTCCGTCGAGGAAAATGATAGCGCGGTTTCGGAAGGAATCGAAAACTCCGTCGAGGAAAATGATAGCGCGGT
>JAFQND010000260.1 GCA_017396055.1 Oscillospiraceae bacterium | reverse complement strand
CGGGTGGTACCGCGGAGTTATGTTTTATCACACTTCGTCCTGTTTTACGGGACGGAGTGTTTTTTTGGCTGACGAGAGTCGAATCGGTTACGGTTTCTCTCGCCGCCTTTCCCCGCCTTGCTTGCGTTCATTTTTGTAAGGCGCTAGCCTTACTGCAAATTTCACGCTTCGCCCTTCAAAAAAGGCGGCAGAGGGAAACTCTGCGACCTGCCAAACAAATAATTTTTTGGTGGGGCGAAGCCGAAGAACGCAGTAATACTGGTGTATTACAAGTGATGAGGAAAGAAAAAACGAAAAATTATTATTTGTCAGGCGTGACGGGTTCGACTCTCGTCAGCCAAATTAGGAATTAGGAATGAGGAATTGTTATGCAAGAAACTTTGAAAAATCTGACGGCTACGGCGCGGGAGGAAATTGCCGCCGCCGCTGACGAACAGCAGATAGAGGCGCTTCGTGTAAAGTACCTCGGCAAAAAGGGTGAACTTACCGCCCTGCTTAAAGGAATGGGTGCACTTTCCCCCGAAGAACGCCCGAAAATGGGTCAACTTGTAAACGAGGCAAAGTCCGAAATCGACGGCCTTATCGGGGAAAAGAGTGCCGAACTTAAAAGCGCGGCACAGAATAAGCGTTTACTTGAGGAAACGGTCGACATCACAATGCCTGCAAAGCGCTCTGCGGTTGGTGGACTGCATCCGCTGAACAAGGTTCTTGACGATATGATTGACCTGTTCCAATCGATGGGCTTTGACGTTGTCGACGGTCCCGAAGCCGAAACCGACTATTACTGCTTTGAGGCACTGAATGTCCCCAAAGATCATCCCGCACGCGATATGCAGGATACCTTCTATCTGGGTGAGAACCTGGTACTGCGTACCCAGACTTCTGCCGCTCAGATCCGCGTTATGGAAAAGCGCGAGCCTCCGATCCGTATCATCTGCCCCGGCCGTGTATACCGCGCCGACGAAGTTGACGCCACCCATTCTCCCGTCTTCCATCAGGTGGAAGGCCTGGTCGTTGACAAGGGTATTACCCTGTGCGACCTGAAGGGCTGCCTTGAGCAGTTCGCCCAGGAGATCTACGGACCCGAGACTCAGGTCCGCTTCCGTCCCTCCTTCTTCCCCTTCACCGAACCCAGCGTCGAAGTTGACGTTACCTGCTCCGAATGCGGCGGCAAGGGCTGCCGTGTCTGCAAGGGCACCGGCTGGATCGAGATCCTCGGCGCCGGCATGGTTCATCCCAATGTTCTGCGCGCCGGCGGCATCGACCCCGATGTTTACTCCGGCTTCGCCTTCGGCATCGGTCTGGACCGTCTGACCACCACCCGCTACAAGATCAGCGATATCCGCCTGCTGTTCGAGAACGACCTTAGATTCCTCGATCAGTTTGCCGGCAAATAATTGCCGCAAACTGATCTGTAAGAATGGCTCGCAGCCGGAGCGGCTGCGGTTTCACAGAAACACGCCATTCTCGCGCGTGGATAAATTTCCGGATCGTTTGAATCTGATCAGCTATTTATAAGTAAAGGAGCAAAACCATGAAAGTTTCTTTGAGCTGGCTGAAACGCTATGTGGATATTGATGTTTCGGTCGAAGAGCTTTGTGATAAAATGACCATGAGCGGTTTCGAGGTAGAAGGCGTTGAAGACCTCTCCGAAACCATGAGCAACGTTGTGGTCGCAAAGATCCTGAAAAAGGAAAAACACCCCGATGCCGACAAGCTGAGCGTCTGCCAGATGGATGTGGGCGGCGAAGAGCCCATCCAGATCATCACCGGTGCAGACAACATCTTTGAAGGCGCACTGGTGCCTGCAGCACTGCACGATTCCCATCTGCCCAATGGCGTGCACATCAAAAAAGGCAAGCTGCGCGGCCTGCCCTCCAACGGTATGATGTGCTCCGGCGAAGAGCTCTGCCTGAAGGAAGGCGACTATCCCGGCGCCGAAGTCCACGGCATCCTCATCCTCGAAGGCGACTGGAAGCCCGGTACCGACATGCGTGAAGTCCTGGGCCTGACCGATGTCATCATCGATTTCTCCATCCTGTCCAACCGTCCCGACTGCAACAGCGTTCTGGGTATCGCCCGTGAAGTTGCTGTTGTTCTGGGCAAGGAGTTCCATGCACCCGTTCCCGCCTACAAGACAGCCGGCGGCGATGTCAATGAGCATATTTCCGTCACTGTCGAAGATTACGACCTCTGCCCCCGCTATGTGGGCCGTGTTGTCAAAAACCTGCGCATCGGTCCTTCTCCCGAGTGGATGAAACAGTGCCTGAAGAGCGCCGGTGTCCGTTCCATCAACAACATCGTCGACATCACCAACTTTGTCATGCTCGAGACCGGTCAGCCCATGCACGCCTTTGACCTGAATCAGGTAAAGGGCCATCAGATCATTGTCCGCCATGCTAAGGACGGCGAACCCATGACCACCCTCGACGGCAAAGAACATACCCTCAACAGCGAGATGCTGGTCATCGCCGACGCCGAAAATCCCTCCTGCCTGGCAGGTATCATGGG
>JAFQND010000259.1 GCA_017396055.1 Oscillospiraceae bacterium | reverse complement strand
GCTTGGCGTATCGGTCGGAGCCGTTTATCAAGCAGTGCGCGGCAGAATATTTGCCAGCAGAAGCCGGCGGGGAAGCGGCGTGTACGGTAATGTGAAAAGGTGGATGAGAGAAGCGGGAATATCGCTGGAGGACATCGCCATGAATGCCGGATATGCGAAGAGTACCGTGCGCGATCAGTTGGACGGCCGGAGAAAGCTGAGCGGTGTGATGGTAAAGACGATCATGCAACTTTCGGGAATGACAGAGGAAGAGGTACGGACGATGGAAACGGAGGACGACGGAAATGATGAATGATAACATGGGCGATCTGTTGGGTAGAGCTGAAAGGGAAGTCGAGGCTAATATGGCCAGATGGGAAAGAGCGCGGTCAAAGCAGCTTTTGAAGGCTTTTGAGGCCGGAGCCAGAAAGCACATGGTGATGATATGGCTTCAGGATAGCAGGCAGGGAATGACGACACGGATCTATCTGGATCCAGTGCTGATGAATCTGATCGGGGAGACCGCAGGCAGGGAAGCAGAACAGGTGTTGAAGAAAAATATCTGTTCAATCTGTGCGATGGCGTCTGAAGAAATCATCAGGGCTATCGCACAAGAGACCGGTATGGAGATAGAGATCAGAACGGAAGCTGTGGGAGAGGAAGAAGTATGAAAGCGAGGGTGAGAGATCTATCACCGGAGCTGCAGCGGTATGTCAGAGAAGCTTTGGAGCATCAGATCAAGTTGAAGGCAAGATGGAACAGGAGGACATGACATGGATGCCGTAAGATATATCGTAGAATATGACCGGATGTGCAGATCCTTTTCCGATTGCCGGGATTGCCCAATTAGAGCAAGAGCGCCTTTTCCCAGTTCGTGCCGACAGTTCAGGGTCAATAACCCGGAAGAAACTGTGGCCATCGTCGAAGCGTGGGCCAAGGAACATCCCCAGAGAACTCGGCTGCAGGACTTTTTGGAGAAGTTCCCAAACGCCAGTCTGGGAAGCAGCGGGACTCCGCGTTTTCTGCCTCGTCCATTCGGATATTGTGGCCGGGAGACGTGCAAAGGCTGTGATCACTGGGGCTCGAGCGATTGCTGGACCCTGCCAGTGGAGGAATGAGAGATGATCTGGGTCAAGACGAAGCTGAAAATCATGCCTGAATCCTGTGCGCGGTGCGTCTTTTCTGTATATCATGAAGCAGACAATGCACGGTATTGCACCATAACCGGGATGCTTTATCGTAAAATCAAGCACAACGGTAAGTTGAAATACATCAGGCCTGCGGATTGTCCGCTGAAGGAGGAATGAGAGATGAGCGAAATTATGAGAGAAGCAACCGTTGAAGAGTATATCAAAAAAATTGTGGAAGAGGAAGACAAAGACCGCCGAGAAGATATGGCGAGTCGAGCCATTTGTCTGTTGGATGAGCAAAAAGCCAGAGAAGATGAAAGGCTTAGTAAAATCGCATGGAGACACAATGAAAAAGTTGATAGAATGTCCGCCGTGATCGTAGCCTTGGCAGAGTATGTGGACAGGATCGAAGCAAGAAAGGAATGGGATGATGTATGAGACCTATCGATGCTGATGAGCTTTGCGACGAGCTTAAACTTTTAGCAAAATCTGAGCAAACGGTATGATGACGACTGGCCGGACAAGGTGATGGGAATGCTCAGAGAGAAGGGCGTAGAGATCCTGGACGACGGCTGGATCGCCGAGCGGCAGTACTGGATCGATCAAAGCAAACCGAAAGAGCCGGAGCGGGTGATTTCGGCGAAACTGACCGGTGAGCTGGAGAAATTCAGACGAGCGCTTGAAGAAAACGCAAAAAAGGGAGGGTAAAGTCATGAAAGAACAGTTGAAAAGCTTTTTTGTGTGGATGATCGCATCGACCGGCGGCATGGTGGCGGGAAATATGCTGAATATGTTTGCGAAAACCTGGGTTTTGCTTACAATCACCGGTGGTGTCGCGGTATTTATTGCAGCGGCGCTGATACGGTTGATCGTACTTGTGCGCCGGGCAGAAAAGCAGAGCCGGGAACTGGAAAAGGTATATCGGGATGAGATTTCTCGTGGAAATTGAAAAGGCAGAGCCGGGATATGTGACGGTATCGGTATTGTACCGCGGTATCTGTTTTGCGGAAAAGTGTCGAGTAAAGGACCGGGAGCGGATGGCAGCGGACATGATAGAACGGCTGTATCGAGAAGTTTCAGCAGACTATGAATCAAAGCGAAAGGCGGATGGACATGAAAGCAAAGTTTGACGAAGAAGTAAAAAGGCAGGTCGTGGCGCTGAGAATGGAGGGCCTGTGCACGGCAACAGTAGCGGATAGGGTAGGGATGAAAGCAGAGACAGTGGCAGTAAACTGGAAACGCTGGCAGAGAGAACTTGGAATGGAGATACCGGATAAAACAAAACGGGAAGTCGTACATCTGATCGAAGAAGGTGCGAACCCGGATCAGGCTGCAGCACAGGCAGAGGTATCACCGGAAATAGTCACAAAGTGGTGGAGAAAATGGCAGAAGGAGATCAGAGAAGAGCTGCCGGAATACCTTAGATCAATCGTGGAAGCGAAAGTGCCGGACGAAGAACAGGCAGGAGGTTTGACCGAAGCGGAGATGTCTGCGGCAGAAACCGAAGAAACAGGCGAAAAAGATTTCGCAGAGAGCGCGGCAAAAAGAAACGCGCTGGCGGATGTGAAAGAGTGGCGCATTGTGGTATATTCCGGCGGATCTGTACAACTGGACCGGACGGTAACAGACAAGGCGAAGGCGCAGGTCATGTGGGACAGGCACCGGGAAGGTGAGTTCTGGACGGAATGTTATGCAGACGGCAGAAAGCTGAGATGGGTAGAAGCAGAGCGGGTACTGATGGGATATACCTATCCGGAACTCGGGAGGAAGGGCTTATGATCTGTGATAACGTGAAGTGTCCGTCGGGAATCAAGGCGCCGGCAGAGTGTGTGGCGTTTGGAAGCTGTGGAGATTGTGTGCCGGTAAAGACGGCAATGGATGCGCTGAAAGATCCGGAAACGCTGGCAGAATTATTGTGCGCAGCATGGAATGGATTGACACCATGGACGGCATGGGTGTGCAGACAATGTGAGCTGGAGGGCAGGCAGCCATGCGAAGAAGGGATGGGCGGATGCAAGTGGAACGGAAAAGAAAAAGAACTGATAATGGACTGGCTGAAGCAGCCGGAGAGAATGGTTTTGAAAGGGGTGGGAACGATTGGGAAGGAAGCAGACCTCTGATGATCTGAAAAGGCAGGCAGTGGAGCTGATGAAAGCAGGACACACTGCCGAAGAAACAGCGAGAGAGACCGGACTTGGGTTGACAACGGTAAAGGTGAATTGGAGAAAATGGGCGCAGGAACTTGGCATTGAGGTCAGAGCGCCCCGCATCAGACCGCAGACAGTTCCGGAAAGTATTCGGCGCAAGGTGGTGGAGATGAGGATGGGCGGGATCTCGACCGTAAGGACAGCAGCCGAAACCGGACTCAGCGACAGCGTTGTACATACGCACTGGCGGAAATGGGCGGAAGAGATCGGCATTGTACCTCCTCCGCTGAAAAGCAGGGAGAGGAAAGAGCAGAGAGAAAGGGGCACCGAAGCACAGGAGAAGGCAAAGAAACGGGCTGTGCTTTTGAAAAACCAGGGCTGGAGGACAAAGGCGGTCGCCGAAGAGACCGGAATATCAGTCAGAAAGATCGATCAGTGCTGGAGAGAGTGGGGGACAGAAATGGGGATAGAGCTGGTAAAGCCTATCGAACGGGAACCGGCGCCATCGGACGGCGAAGTGGTGACCTATTATGTGGAGCCCCGGAAAAATAAATGTCCTTGACCTAAGAGCGGGCGAAGGGAGATAATGAGATATAAAAGTACTGAAAACATCGTGGCAGAGAGGCATCAGACCGGAGTACGGGCCGGTAAGGTGCCTTTCTGGTTTTTGGTGAGAAAGAGGAGGGCAGCATGGGGAAGAAAAAGAGCAGATCAGCACCGGGAAAACGGCTGACAAAGTACGATACCCATGTGCTGCCGCGGCTTCTGGAAATCGAGGCGTGGGCGAGGGACGGGGTGATCGACGAGGATATCGCGCATAACCTCGGGATCGCGTATTCGACCTTCTGTGAGTACAAAAAGCGTTCGGAACTTTCGGAAGCCTTAAAAAAGAGCAAGGCTATTGCCGATATCATCGTCGAAAACGCGCTGTTCAAAAAGGCCTGTGGGTACACGGCGGAAGTGAAGAAAACCTTCAAGTGCCGGGTGGTCGAGTATGATAAAATCACAGGCAAGAAGATCCGCGAGGAAGAGGAACTGAGGGAAGGCATTGACGAGGTACATATTCCGGCGGACACCACGGCACAGATCTATTGGCTGAACAACCGCAAGCCAGACGTCTGGCGGCAGAAGCAGGAGCAGCTGATCAGGCATGAGGACATGACCATTGAGGTCGAATTTGACGATGTGGACGGGATCGGCGTATGAAAGTGAGACTGCACAGGCCGTTTCCGCAGCAGAAGCTTTTCATGCAGTCGACGGCGAGACACACAGCATTCGGCGGGGCACGAGGCGGCGGAAAGAGCGATGCCGCGAGAAATAAAGCGGTGCTGCTGGCAATCAATTACCCTGGAATTCAGATATTGTTTCTCAGACGGCAGCTGGTCGATCTGAGGGAGAACCATCTTCTGCCGCTGATGAAGATATTGAACGGCGTGGCGGTGTATAAGAGCCAGGAGAAGGAATTTTTGTTTCCCAACGGCAGCCGTATCGTGATGAGCTATTGCGACGCGGAGAGAGACGCGTTGAAGTATCAGGGTCAGAGCTATGACGTCATCTTTCTGGAAGAGGCGACGCAGTTTTCGCTGGAACAATACGACCTGATCCGCCTGGCGAACCGTCCGAGCGGACTCTGTAAGGGATTTAAGCCCCGGATGTACTATACCTGCAACCCCGGCGGCGTCGGACACAGCTGGGTAAAGAGGCTTTTTATCGACCGGAAGTTTACGGAGAAGGAGAAGCCGGAAAACTATGCGTTTATCCCGTCGAGGGTATATGATAACCCGTTTATCATGAAAAACGACGAGGATTATGTAAACGAGCTGGAGAGCCTGCCGGAAGATCTGAGAAAGGCGTTTCTGGACGGAAACTGGGACGTTTTTGAAGGACAGTATTTCAGGGAATTCGACAGAGAGATCCATGTGGTGAAGGCAAGGCAGCCGGAAAAGGGCACGACGATCTATCGGACACTGGACTATGGTCTGGACAAGCTGGCGTGTTATTGGGTGAGCGTGGACAGTTTCGGGCGGGCGTATGTGTTCAGAGAGATCTGGGAGAGCGATCTGATCATCAGCGAGGCAGCGAAGCGGATAAACGAGATGAGCGGGGAAGAGGTACTGATGACCTATGCGCCGCCGGACCTCTGGAACCGGAGGCAGGACACCGGCAAGAGCGTTGCGGACATCTTTGCGGAGCACGGGATCGTGCTGACAAAGGCATCAAACGACCGGATCGCCGGATGGATGGAGATGCATGAATGGCTGACGCCGAAGGAAGACGAGTTCGGCGGGAAGAGTCCGAGGCTCACGATCAGCGAAGCATGTCCCGACCTGATCCGGAGTATTCCGGCACTGATCCATGACAAGAAAGTGCCCGGAGATGTGGCCGACGAGCCGCACGAATTTACCCACGGCCCCGACGCGATAAGGTATTTCATTGCCGGCAGACCGGCGAAGGTAGAGGAAAGTACGGGCACGGATTACGGTTTGGAAGAATTTCTGGACTATGGTATTTGAGGAGGACAACATGAGATTTTGGCGGGAAGTACAGAAACTGGAAGAAGAGAACGAGCATCTGAAGGCGTATTGCGGGAAGATGGAAGCGGTTCTCAGGGAGAAAGCACAGGAAGAAAAGAGTTTTTCGTGGGCACTTTCGGAGCTGAAACGGGGCAGGAAGCTCAGACGGAAGGGCTGGCACGGCAAGGGCATCTGGATCGCGCTGCAGCGTCCGGACGAACATTCGAAGATGACGCTGCCGTATCTTTATATCGTGACGGAAAACCTGCAGTCAGACAATACGGACGCGCTCAGAGGGACGGCACCCTGGCTGGCGAGTCAGACAGATCTTCTGGCAGAGGACTGGGAGATTGTGGAGGAAGAGAAATGAGTGTGAGAATTTTCGGACACGTGATCGTGTCTGCGGCATATTTTGACCGGCTGGAGAGGGTGGAAGACGAGCTGATCGACAGCGAGATTCTGCGCAGGAAACAGGCAGAAGATGCCGAAGAAGCACTGGCGGTGGCACGTTCAGTCAAGGAAAACTGGAAAAACAGGGCAAAGGAGCTGGACGGAAAGCTTGGAGAAGCAGAAAGCGAGCTGGAAAAGGCTCTGGCGGCGCTGAAGGACGCTGAGGATCGGCTGTACAGAGCAGAAGAAGAGCTGAGGCAGTGGAGAGGTATGGGCAATACACTGCAGGAGTGGTCTAACCTTTTGACCTATAACGGTACGAAGCAGCCGGATATCAAGAAGATGGAGTAAAGGAGCGGGAACGTGAGAGGAAATATCACACCGGAGCGGGTGAAAACAGAGTTCGAACGTTCGGTGAGTTATAACCAGACCATCGGGTTATACAACCGCGTTGAACAGAACGAACATTTCTTTGTAGGCAACCAGTGGGAAGGTGTGTCTGCGCCCAATCTTGAAAAGCCGGTTATCAACATGATCAAGCGGGTGGTATTGTATTTTGTCGCGAACATCGTTTCGGACGACATCGGCGTCAGCGCAGAAGTGTTCGGCGGCGGCGCAGAAGAGGAGCACATCATGCGGGTCGTCACCGATGAGATCAGCCGGATTCTGGAAAATACCAAGGCAAGAACCCTGAACCGTAAACTCCTCAGAGACTGTGCGGTGGACGGCGATGCCTGTCTGTATGTCAATTTTGACCCGTATGCTCCGGTAGGTGACGGAGTGAATGCCACGCAGGGCGAGATCATGCTGGAAACAGTGGACAACACCAACATTTATTTCGGCAATCCCGAGTGCGGCGACGTGCAGAAGCAGCCGTGGATCATCATCATGCAGCGGCGTACGCTGGAAGAGGTGAAAGCGGAAGCGGAAGATCGGGGCAAAAAGGATTTTGACGTGCAGGAAGACCGGGACACGAACGGCGCCAACCTGGAAAACGAGAGCGGAAAGACCACGGTGCTGATCAGACTCTGGAAAGAGAACGGTGTAGTCTGGGCATGTAAGGTTGCCGGAGACAGATTTCTGATGGAACCGGAAGAGTTGGGTTATCGGCTGTATCCTGTGGCATATATGAGCTGGGACGAGATCAAGAACAGCTATCACGG
>JAFQND010000258.1 GCA_017396055.1 Oscillospiraceae bacterium | reverse complement strand
TGCACCATCGTCTGGCTGCTGGTGCCCTGGGCCCAGGATCTGCTGGATGCCATCGATGCCGGTCGGGTGGATCTGAGCCGCTGCCGGCTGGACCAGTGGCGGCTGATGCACATCGGTGCCCAGCCCGTTCCGCCCAGCCTGATCCGCCGCTGGATGAAGATCTTCCCCCACCATCAGTACGATACCAACTATGGTCTGAGCGAATCCATCGGCCCCGGCTGCGTACATCTGGGTGTTGAAAACTCTCACAAGGTTGGTGCCATCGGTAAGCCCGGTTATCTGTGGGAAGCTAAAATCGTCAACGAAAAAGGCGAAGAGGTTCCGCAGGGCGAAGTCGGCGAGCTGATCGTCAAGGGTCCCGGCGTCATGCTCTGCTACTACAAAAATCCCGAAGCCAGCACAGAGTCTCTTAAGGGCGACTGGCTTTATACCGGTGACATGGGCCGCATC
The DNA here is from genome assembly GCA_017396055.1 of Oscillospiraceae bacterium. Classification (GTDB taxonomy): domain Bacteria; phylum Bacillota; class Clostridia; order Oscillospirales; family Ruminococcaceae; genus Faecivivens. The sequence continues at coordinate 1,557 of JAFQND010000258.1, read as the reverse complement.
GACGAAGACGGTTTTATCTATCTGGTTGACCGCAAGAAAGACGTTATCATCTCCGGCGGCGAAAATCTCTATCCAGTCCAAATCGAAGACTTCCTGCGCAGAAACGACAAGATCAAAGATGTCGCCGTGATCGGTCTGCCCGACGCCCGTCTGGGCGAAATTGCAGCAGCCATTATCGAGATCAAAGAGGGCTGCAGTGCTACGGAGGGAGAAATCAACACCTTCTGCCTGGAAATGCCCCGCTATAAGCGTCCCAAAAAGATCATCTTCGATAAGGTTCCCCGCAATCCCACGGGAAAGATCGAAAAGCCCGTCCTGCGCGAACGATACTGCACCGTTCGTTTGGTGGAAGCTCAAACTTCCAACTAAGCTCCGTTTTCCTATATCGTTTCAGCCTCCCGTTCCGGCTGCTCTCCTGCCGGAGCGGAGCAGGCTGAAATTTCAGCTCATTTTCTTTATCGCTTTAAAGCGCAAATGAATTTGATTATTAAAGGAGATTCTGTCATGGATATGTTCATTAAAGTTTCTATGTTGGTCGTATTCTTTTCTGTTATGATCGGAATCGGCCTCTACTGCCATAAAAACGCCACAGATGTAAATGGTTTCGTACTCGGCGGCCGCAGCGTTGGCCCTTGGCTGACCGCCTTTGCCTACGGCACCAGCTATTTCTCAGCCGTTGTTTTCGTCGGCTATGCCGGACAGTTTGGCTGGAAATACGGCATTTCCGCTACTTGGGCCGGTATTGGCAACGCCATCCTCGGTTCTCTCTTAGCCTGGGCTGTCCTCGGCCGCCGCACCCGCGTTATGACACAGCATTTGGATAGCGCCACCATGCCGGAATTTTTTGGCAAACGCTTTGGCTGTGAAAAGCTCAAGCTCTGCGCTTCCGCCATTATCTTCATTTTCCTTATTCCCTACACTGCTTCTCTCTACAATGGCTTAAGTCGTCTTTTCGGCATGGCCTTTGATATTGACTATTCCATCTGTGTCGTTGTGATGGCGATTCTTACCGGCATCTATGTCATTGCCGGTGGCTATATGGCTACCGCCATCAACGACTTCATTCAGGGCATCATCATGATTGTCGGTATTGTTGCTGTCATCGCTGCTGTTCTCAATGCCAACGGCGGTTTTCTGCAGGCTCTTAAGAGTCTCTCTCAGGTCACAGATCCCAGCATCACCGATATGCCCGGTGCTTTTGCCAGCTTTTTCGGTCCCGACCCTGTAAACCTCGCCGGCGTAGTCATCCTTACCAGCCTTGGTACCTGGGGTCTTCCTCAGATGGTGCAAAAGTTCTATGCCATTAAAAATGAAGGTGCCATCAATAAGGGCATGATCATTTCCACCGTTTTTGCAATCATTGTTGCCGGCGGCTGCTACTTCCTCGGCGGTTTCGGCCGTCTCTACAGCGACAAAATTGACATTGCCGCCAACGGCTATGACAGCGTAGTTCCTACGATGCTCTCCGGACTCCCCACTATTCTCATCGCCGTCGTTGTGATCCTTGTCCTCTCCGCCTCTATGTCGACGCTCTCTTCTCTGGTGCTGACCTCCAGC
>JAFQND010000257.1 GCA_017396055.1 Oscillospiraceae bacterium | reverse complement strand
TGCCGTCCTCGTTGAGGATGGGCTGACTGCCGCCTTCCAGGTCGATGATGGAAAGCCGCCGGAAGCAAAGGGCGATATCCTCGTCAAGATAAATATCGTCCATATCGGGACCGCGGTGGACGATCCGTTCGCCCATGGCGCGGATGACGGCAAGACGGTCGCCGGGAAGGTTATTGACGGAGAATCCCGCAAAACCACACATAATCATTTCTCCTTTATCGTTCGCCGGAAAAACGGCGGAAGTTTACTGAAAAGCACATTATCCTATCATATTATTATACAGGAGAATGGCAGTCTTTTCAAGCGGACAGAAAAAGTTTTTGGAGAATCCTGCGTCGGTTTTTACAAAAGGGAACACAAAACCCCGAAGGTTTTTCCTTCGGGGTCAGTTTCAGATCTCTCTTGAATCGGTGCCATGCTGTCCCAGCAGCTCGTATGCCGGCAGCAAAGGCTTTTCGCATTGCAGCACAGAGGCTCTCGCCAGGACTTCCAGCACATCAAGATATCCCGGTCCGATGGGGCGGTCGCGTTTGATCAGCGAAAGCTCGGTGCAGCCGAGGATCAGCATCTCGCAGCCCTCTGCTCTGAGCTGTTCGGAGACAGAATAGAACAGTTCCATCTCCGGCGCAATACCGGCCTTGACATTGTTATAGATCAGGTGCATGACCTTATCCTGTTCTTCGGGGATGGCCCAGCCGATACCCGCTCTGTCCAATGCATTCTGGAACAGGCCGGTGGCAATGGTGCCCGAGGTGGCGAGGATACCGGCTTTTTTCACGCCCAGTTTTTTCAGCATGGCGGCCGTTTCCTCCACCGCGTTAAGCCAGGGAATGTTCACCGATGCAGACAGCTCCTCATAGAAACAATGAGAAGTCACACAGGGAACAGCAATGCAGCAGCAGCCTAAGTTTTCCAGCTGTTTTGCCGCAGAGGTCAGCCGGGGAACGGGACTTTCCTTCGACGGATCCAGCACATGGGCAGTCCGGTCGGGAATATCGGGCAGGTTGAATGTCACTGAAGGCAGATGTTCCTGATCCTTTGCGGCATCGGTCATCCGTACGATCAGTTCAAGGAAATAGGCGGTGGCCATGGGGCCGAGGCCGCCGATGATACCTAACATTTTCATTTAGCGGAGTCCTTTGTTGCCGTAATATTTCTTGTACTTCTTGAAATAGTTGAGCTGGTTCTTCAGATAATATACCCAGCGCTTGAGGCTCATATCCGGTTCGTAATAGAAGCTGTGGGTATAATGTTTGTCGCGGATAAGGCTGCGGGCTTCGTCCTTCAGATCTTCATCCTGAACATATTTGAAGATAATGGGCTTGGGGATAACGCTCCACAGGGCGGAATCATTTGCGATGACGCAGCCCATGGGCTGATGCAGAATGATATCATTGACCAGGAAGGTGGCCAGATTGTATCCGCAGGCGGTGACGAAGAAGCTGCTGCGGCCCTGACGGAGATTCATCTCGAACAGCTTGTATTTGCCGTCGCGGGGGTCGTACTTCATGTCAAAGTTGGCAAAGCCCACATAGCCGATGCTCTCGAGGAAGGTACGCATCTGTTTTGCCAGAGCAGGATCGTTTTCACCGATGATGGCGGCATAGCTGCCGATACCTTCGGGGGAGTGTTCTTCCAGAAGAGGTCTGCCCAGTGCGATCAGTTTGACTTTCTTGTCGCTGCCGCAGTAGCAGTTCATAACGCGCATGCCGCTGTCGTCGCCGGGAATATATTCCTGGATGATCAGATGATCCTGATAGGTGGAGCCGTAGATGGCTTCGGTGATAGCGTCAAACTCTTCCTGTGTTTCGGCGATAAAGACCTTCTTTTTATAGGGGAAATGGCAGTTCCAGTAAGCGACCGAGTTGGAAGGCTTAATGATGACAGGGAACTCGAAGGGAGGTTTGTAGCCCTTGAAATTCTCGACGGAGATGGTGTCGGTCTTGGGGAATTCAAAACCGTATTCGGTGCAAACTTCATAGAAGCTCTCTTTCAGAGAAAGGCGCTCCAGCAGTTCGGGAGAAATGCACCCGAACAGGTAGTAGGGACGGATGGCATCCTGATTGCGGATGACCAGTTTGGCGTAGTTGTCGCCGCAGGGAACAAGCAGCAGCTTTTTATCGGGATAGTTGCCGGCAAAGTCGATCAGGGTCTTGACGAATACCTCGTCGTTTTCGATATCGGGTTCTTCGACAAGGACTTTGACGATTTTGGAGTCCATGGTAGCGCCGAGCTTTTTCTTGGCAATGGCCACCGACTGGATGTCATAAGCCTCATGGAAGGAACGGGCCATACCGTATACATTCATGTCACTGCCCAGAAGGACAGGGATAAAGGGAAGAGACGTCATTTCTATATTCAAACCTTTCCGATAATGTGGGCCTAAGCAGGGGCTTGGGCATATATATTCTATTATACTATCCCGCAAAGGAAAATACAAGCGCAGACGGGAATTTTCCGAAGACTTTTCAGCGCTCTTTTTCTGTGCTATAATAAAGAAAAACCCCGGAGGT
>JAFQND010000256.1 GCA_017396055.1 Oscillospiraceae bacterium | reverse complement strand
GAACCCCCGGTACCCAAAGGTACAACTGATTTCGAGTCAGCCTCGTTACGACCACTTCGATACATCTCCCTATTGTATTCCCAACGCTTTCCGGGTTTCTCGCCGGTCCAGAACCGGGCGTATAAAATGTTAGAAAAGCGTAGAAAAACCGTAGATATTAAGTTTAGAAAAAAGTAGACAAGCCGAAAAGTCCAGCAATATCAAGGGTTTTCGGAGGTGGGGCATCTACCGACCTACTCGATTTCGAGTCAGCCTCGTTACGACCACTTCGATACATCTCCGAATATAAGCTGTGTTTACAGCCTATATAGTATAGCACAAATAAATGGGATTGTCAAAGGCTTTTTAAGCTCCATAGGTAGAAGCGCATTCAAAGCCTTCCTTCAGCTCTTCGATCATTGCAAAGCACTTACCGGTACCTATACCAACACATCCCACGGGATTTTCTGCAATGCAGACCGCCAGACCGGTATTCTCAGAAATAAGCTTGTCAAGACCTTTCAGCAAGCAGGTACCGCCGGTCATAATGATTCCGTTTCGATAGATATCGCCGGTCAGTTCGGGCGGTGTACGCTCTAACACACTGCGTACACCGGCTACAATTTCCTCTGCAAAAGGTCGCAGCACTTCAAAAAGCTCTGCCTGGTTGATCTCAATCTGTTCGGGATAGCCGGTGATCAGATTACGTCCTTTTACGATCGAGGTAACTGTTTCATCCGGTTCAAAGACACAGCCGATCTCTTTTTTGATGTTCTCCGCTACGGTACTGCCGATGGCGAGCTTATATTTTGTCTGGATATATTTAACAATCGCCTCATCAAAAACATTTCCGGCGACTTTCATGGAATGCGAAACAACGATTCCTCCCAAGGAAATAACCGCCACATCAGTGGTGCCGCCACCGGAGTCGATCATCATCCGGCCATCCGGCTGAAGGACATCCAAACCGGCGCCAATCGCAGCAGCAATAGGTTCATCGATCAAATAAACCTTGCGTGCACCGGCGCTCATAGCAGCTTCCACTACTGCTCTTGCCTCCACACGGGTAATGGCAGACGGGATGCAGATAGCGATGCGAGGTTTGATCAAAAAGCTGCGCGAGACCTTTTTGACGAATTCTTTGATCAGATATTCTGTAAGTAAATGATTAGAAATGACACCGTCTTTAACGGGACATTCTGTCAGAATATACGCCGGCGTTCTGCCCAGCATTCTCAGAGCCTCATGTCCGACAGCAACTACCTTCTCGTTGCGTTTGTTATATGCCACCACGCTGGGTTCCTCGAGAACAATACCTTTTCCAACGCGATAAATAATGATCTTGGTCGTACCAAGATCAATGCCCAGATCGATTCCTGCCAAGGCGGCTTCCTCCTTTTTTCTGTCTGCGGCACCGATGCCGATCGATACTCATTATACACATTTCCGAAAAACAATGCAATGAACCAAATGATAATTTTATCTGCAGAAAAGAACAAAAAACGATATTTTTATACCCTGTTCCTTTCAACACAGCATAATACGACGGCCCCTACTTCTGAAGCGCCGGCCTGCAGAAGAGCTTTTGCGCCTTCCTTCAGTGTGGCGCCGGTCGTCAGGACATCATCGCAAAGCAGGACTCGTTTTCCCTGAACCAGTGCCGGATCAGCCTGATAAGCACCCAGAAGATTCTTTGCGCGCTCCTGCTCATCCAGTGTGTGCTGCGCTTTCGTCTCGCGTGTTTTACGCAGCGCGGTATTCAACGGAATATTCAGCCGCTCAGCAACAGAGCGTCCCAGCAATTCGGATTGGTTATACCCTCTGCGGCGCACTTTTCTTTTCGTCATGGGCACCGGAACAATCATGTCCCAGCTGCCGCCTTCTTTTTGAACGGCATCAGCCATAAACCTTCCCAACGCAATCGCTGTACCGGGACGATGCGCGAACTTCATCCGCAGAACGGCATGGCTGGCCAGTTCTTCATAGTAAAATACCGGCCGGGTCATTGTGATCAGCGGCACCGAACCACATACACATTCCCGCTTGCCGCATCTGGTACAGGAATCTTTCAAATCAGCAAAGGGCAGTTTTGCGAAGCAGACTTCGCAGCATTCCGCATTCCGGTCGATCACATCGCCGCAGAACGGGCATCTCAGCGGAAAAAGCGCGTCAATGATCCATGCAAGGATACGCCTGCAGAAATCAGCTTTCATATCCGTCTCCTCCGCGATGTACCGTTTCAGTCAGGAAGAACTTCAGGCCCGTATAACGAAGTGTCTTGACATTGTTTTCCACCATCTGCATAACTCTGCTTTCACTGCCGACAATGATCAGCAGCCTCTTTGCACGGGTGACCGCAGTATACAGCAAATTACGGAAATACAACTTATCATATCCGCCCAGAATCGGCAGAATGACTGCATCGTATTCGCTTCCCTGACTCTTGTGCACCGTAACGGCATATGCAAGCTCGAGCTCGTTGACCATATCGAAAGTATAAGTACAGACACGGTCATCAAAATCCAGTACCATCGTCGCAGTCGGAAGATCGATCATCTTGATAATGCCGATATCTCCATTAAAAACGCCCATTCCTTTTTCGCCGTTTTTGTCCCACTCGATATCATAGTTGTTGCGGGTCTGCAGTACTTTATCTCCCTCACGGAAGGTACAGAAAGTACCCTTGTACTCCCGCTTGCCGGAGGTTTTGGGGTTCAGAGCCTGCTGAAGAGCGTCGTTGAGCGTATAGACACCAAGATCGCCTTTTCGCTGCGGCGTCAGAACCTGTATATCTTCGATGGGAGAATAACCGTAAGTACGCGGCAGCCGCTCGCTGACAAGCTCGGTAACTGTCTGTGCTACTGACGAAGCATTTGCCCGTCTCATAAAGAAAAAGTCATTGTTTTTGACGGTCAGATCTGGCATCTCTCCACCGACGATACGATGAGCATTGGTAACGATCAGACTTTCGGCTGCCTGACGGAAAACCTGTTTCAATTCCACTGTTGGGATACAGCCGGAATCAATCAGGTCGCGAAGAATATTTCCGGCACCGACCGACGGGAGCTGATCAGAGTCTCCCACCAGAATCAGTTTACAGCCCATCTTGCAGCCGCGAAGCAGCGACTCGAAAAGCAGAGTATCCACCATGGACATCTCGTCAATAATAACAGCATCCGCCCGCAGAGGATCATTCTCATTGTGAACGAACTGCAGCTGTTCTCTGGAGCCGAAGTCCACTTCCAGCAGACGATGGATTGTCTTTGCCTCCCTGCCGGTTACCTCGCTGACCCTCTTGGCAGCACGACCGGTGGGGGCTGCAATGGCAATGGTCAGGCCTTCCTGTTCGAGCAGGTCGATGATCGCATTAAGCGTAGTTGTCTTACCGGTACCGGGACCGCCGGTCAGAATGAGAATGCTCTGAGAGAGAGCTTGTCTGATGGCTTCCCGCTGCAAAGATTCGTATTGAATGCCCTTAGACGATTCCACATCGTTTATCATTCTATCGATATTACGCTGAGTAAAGCATTTGTTCTGCAGCATCAGTGAAAGGCGCAGCGCAATATACCGCTCTGCCATATAATATCCCGGCAGGAAAAGGTACTCTTTGTTGCGGAGAATAAAGAACAGTTCCTCGTCTTCCAGCCTTCTGTCCACGTCCAGTTCCACCTCATCCTGTGAAACACTTTCCAATAATCTGGAGGCCAGAAGAGTTACTTTTTCTCTGGCAAGGCAGGTGTGACCATTGCGGAGATTGTGCCGCAGCACATGAGCCACAGCACCGAAGATCCGTTTTCCGCTGTCAGGCGCAATACCTACAGCCAGTGCCAGATCATCCGCTTTTTTAAAATCTGCGCCAATATCTTCACCGCAGAGGAGATAGGGGTTATCTTTGACCACATCCAGCGAAATAACTCCCCATTTTTTCCAGACACGTACCGCTTCTGCGGGAGTGATACCATAAGAAGTCAGGAACATCATCACCGTACGCATGCCAAAAAGCTGCTGCAGCTCAAGGGTCAATGTTTCCGCTTTTTTTGGAGAAATACCGCGCACCTCACTGAGTCTGCCGGGGGTCTGCTCCAGAATCTCCAGCGTATCATCGCCGAACTGATCTACGATACGGCCAGCCAGAACAGCGCCGATCCCTTTTACTGCACCGGAAGATAGGAATTTGCGGATCGCCACCGCGCCGGAGGGCATGCTCCGCTCATAAGCCAGCGCCTTGAACTGTCTACCGAATTTAGGGTGAGAAGCATAAGTACCGGTCAGCCGCAATTCTTCTCCGGCAGAAATGCCATACAGTTCACCCACTACCGGCAGGATCTCTTCGCCCGTATTCAATTCGATGACCGCAAATCCGGTCTCGGGATTGACAAAAGTCACGTCATCCACGATACCGCTGATGCATACCACATCCTGCCGCATGGGAAAACCTCCTCGAAAAATAGTGCAAAGGGGGCAGGCCCTTCAAGGGCCCGCCCCACAGATATAAACAATCGAAATCTGTCTGCTGATGATTATGCCTGTTCGGCAACTGCAGCTTTCAGTGCGTCAGCGCGATCGGTCTTCTCCCAGTTTACATCCAGGTCTTCACGGCCCATATGTCCGTACTTGGCCAGCTCGCGATAAATAGGACGACGCAGATCCAGGTCGCGGATAATGGCGGTGGGACGAAGGTCAAAGACCTTCTCAACAGCCTTTTCGATCTGCTCATCGGCAACAGTACCGGTACCGAAAGTGTCGACCATGATAGAAACAGGATGTGCTACACCAATGGCGTAAGCCAGCTCAACCTCACACTTACGAGCCAGGCCTGCAGCGACTACGTTCTTGGCGACCCATCTTGCGGCATAAGCAGCAGAACGGTCAACCTTTGTGGGGTCTTTACCGGAGAATGCACCGCCGCCGTGACGGGCATAACCGCCATAGGTGTCGACGATGATCTTACGACCGGTCAGGCCGCTGTCACCCTGAGGACCGCCGATAACAAAGCGGCCGGTAGGATTAATGTAATACTTGGTAGTCTCGTCCAGCAGTTCAGCAGGAATGATGGGACGAATAACCTTCTCGATCATATCCTTGCGGATGCGTTCGAGAGAAACGTCTTCGGAATGCTGGGTGGAAACAACAACGGTATCGATGCGTACGGGACGACCATCTTCATACTCAACGGTTACCTGAGTCTTGCCGTCAGGACGCAGATAGGAAAGTTCACCGTTCTTACGTACTTCGGTCAGACGCTTTGCCAGTTTGTGAGCAAGAGAGATGGGCAGAGGCATCAGCTCGGGAGTTTCATCGCAGGCATAACCGAACATCATACCCTGGTCGCCGGCACCGTTCTCAGTCTCATCGACGCCTTCTTTGGCCTCGAGAGAATTGTCAACGCCCATGGCGATATCGCTGGACTGCTCATCGATACTGGTCAGAACAGCACAGGTCTGTCCGTCAAAGCCGTATTTTGCACGGTCATAACCAATGTCGAGAACAACTTCGCGGGCAATACGGGGAATATCTACATAGCAGCTGGTGGAAATTTCGCCCATGACCATGACCATACCGGTGGTACAGCAGGTCTCGCAGGCAACTCGGCCCATGGGATCCTGTGCGAGAATTGCGTCAAGAACAGCATCAGAGATCTGGTCACAGATCTTGTCGGGATGACCTTCGGTCACAGATTCGGAGGAGAATAAAAATCTTGCCATTTCTTTTTCCTTTCTTGCCGGTCATACCCGCCGGCTGGGGGCCGTATCAGTCCTGGCATGTTTCCGTCAAAAATCGGCCTTTCTGATGGTTATGCCTGTCGGGAGGATACACTTTGTTTCAAAACATTGGTCCCGAAACAACAAAATGGGCACTCGTCCGTCGAGCGCCCATGAGTCTTCACAGTAACCTCATCTCTCGACTTCGTCGCAGGAAATAGCACCTTTCCCTTTCGGGGGGTTGCTGTGGCTTCACAGGTCCTGTTCCTCCACCACTCTTGATAAGGTGATTATCATCTTTATTATACCAACCGACAGGTTTTTTGTCAATCTGACACATTGTAGAATCGGGCGAATATAGAACACATGTTTTGTGTAACTATGCTACAAAAACGAATTTTCAGGTATTCCAACGCCCTTTGCTCCACTTGCAAATCCTTTATTTTTTCATTGGAATGATTCACTTTGCAAAAGCAAAATTTAATACGTTATAATATAAAAAAATCATACAAAACACTGGATTTTTCCTTTAAGTACCTTTATAATGATAGTATAACCAAAACAGGGACGACCGAAACCTTTTATGTCCCTTTCCGAACAAACAGGAGGTACCTATTATGGCAAAATCCAGATTGATTGGCGATTACCCTGTCATCGGTATCCGCCCCACTATTGACGGCCGCCGCGGCCCTCTGAAAGTCCGCGAGTCTCTGGAAGACCAGACCATGGCCATGGCTAATGCAGCCAAAAAACTCTTTGAAGAAAATCTTTGCTATTCCAACGGTGAACCCGTCAAGGTCGTTATCGCCGATACCACTATCGGACGTGTTGCCGAAGCGGCTGCCTGCGCTGACAAATTCAAGAAAGCCGGCGTTGATATCACTCTGACCGTTACTCCCTGCTGGTGCTACGGTTCCGAAACCATGGACATGGATCCCCAGACCATCAAAGGTGTATGGGGCTTCAACGGTACCGAAAGACCCGGCGCTGTTTACCTTGCTTCTGTTCTTGCTTCCCATGCACAGAAAGGCCTGCCCGCCTTCGGCATTTACGGCCATGATGTTCAGAACCTGGATGAAGTAACCAACATTCCCGAGGACGTTAAAGAAAAGCTGCTGCGTTTCGGCCGCGCCGCTGTCGCCGTCGCTACCATGCGCGGCAAGAGCTATCTGCAGATTGGTTCTATCT
>JAFQND010000255.1 GCA_017396055.1 Oscillospiraceae bacterium | reverse complement strand
TGATCGTATTTTTTCAGCAGGGTAAGGGAGGGAGAAAAACTGTAGTCATCCGGTTCGCCGATCAGGCGAAGCCATTTTTCTTTCAGTTCATTCATGATTACACCTTCTCATAGGCGAGACGCTCGTCGCCGTTCAGCAGATGGATGATCCCGCGGTAGACAAAGCCGTTTTTGACAACTGCTTTCTGCATGGGGAAATTATCGCGGTGGGTATCGATCCGCAGATGGCTGTCCTGTCCGGCGCACCACTGCATACAGAAAGAGGCGATCCCTTTGCGCTTGCCGTCGGAAGCGATGCGGTGGATGACGTGGTAGGGCTCATCGCTTGCCCATTCGCCGTCATAGATCACGGCATAAGTGGGGTCGGGACCGGGAGCAAAGAAGAAGGTACCGATGACTTCGCCCTCATCTTCACAGACATAGCTATGACCGGAACCAATGTCTTCGGTCAGTACTTCGGCAGAAGGATATCCGCCCGTCCACTGATCCATATTGCCGTTGGCGCGCATAAAGCTGCGGGCTTTGTCAAAGATCTCCAGCAGTCTGGGCAGGTCGGAAAGTTCGGCTTTTCTGATCTTCATATCAATTCTCCTTATGGTTGGTCTTACCGTAAATGACCTTGCTGACCACGTCCATAACATGACCGGCCATGGCCTCCAGGTCAAACTCTGCTTCCGAAAAGATGGCAAAGGCATATACAGCCTGACAGACCAGCATGCCCAGTCCGTTCATACAGGTGAGGTCTCTTTCGCGGCATCCTTTCAAAAGGGTCGTTTCGGCGGGTTTATAGACGATATCGACTACTGCCGCTTTGGTTCTGTCCAGGAAGGAGAGATCGGTGAAATCTTCCCGGATTCCTTCCATACCAAGGGGAGTGGCGTTGATGATGATCCCCGCGGTCTCGGCATGGCAGCTGATGTTTTCGGTGGTCATCTGCCCGACAGACGCGCCGAAAGTGCGGAAGTCATCGGCTTTCTCGGGATTCCGGCAGAGAACAGTGACCGATGAACCAAGTTCCAGTGCCTTGCGGCAGATGGAACGGGCGGCTCCGCCGGCGCCAAGCATCAGAATACGGTTATTCTCCATCCGGATGTCGTTCATTGCCATGGCCATCCGCAGACCGTCGCCGTCGGTATTATAGCCGTGGAGTTTTCCGTCTTTGATCCGGACGGTATTGACAGCTCCGCAGCCGGCGGCATAATCATCGATCTCTGCCAGATAGGGCAGGATATTCTGTTTGTGGGGGATGGTGATGTTGAAGCCCCGCAGCGTTTTCTTTGCCATATCGACAAAGTCCGGCAGGTCGGCCAGCGGGACGTGATAAACGCCGTATTCCGCCGGGATACCGAGCTTTTCTGCGATCGCATTCTGGATCAGCGGTGAAAGGGTATGGGCGATCGGGTCTCCGATGACGCCGAGCATCAGTTTTTCCATGAGGGGTCCTCCGTGATTCCGGCAACGAGCATGTCCGCCACTGCGGTGATGCTGCCCTTGTTCTCAACAGTCAGCCGGCCGTATTTCCTGTAAAGATCGATACGCTCTTCATACAGACGGAAGATCTTCTGCCGGTCCGCAGCCACCAGAGGCCGGTCGGAGAGGTCCTCGCCCACGATATCGGCAGGAGAACGGTCGAGAAAAACGATCAGGCCCGTTTCGGACAGAACACGCATATTCTCTTCCCGGAGGATCATACCGCCGCCGGTGGAGATAACGGCACCGGAAAGTTCTGCGCAGCGGCGCGCTTCGGCTGCTTCCAGCTCCCGGAAGGCAGCTTCGCCTTTTTCTGAAAAGATCCTGCTGATAGGCATACCTGTTTTTTTTACGATCTCGGCATCGGTGTCCACCGGAACGAGCCCGAGCCTTTCGGCAAGAATGGGCGCAAAAGTGGATTTGCCGCAGCCCGAAAGGCCGATCAGGACAATATTGCGCTTCATCCCATCGCCTCCAGCACAGCCAGTGCTGCCGCAGCTTCCACAATGACGGCTGCCCGTGTCAGCACACAGGGATCATGCCGCCCATGGATCTCGATGACAGCGTCTCCCATTTTTGCAATATCGACGGTTTTCTGCGGACGGGAAATGGAGGGTGTAGGTTTGCATACCGCCTGGAAAATCACCGGCATACCGTTAGAGATACCGCCCAGAATACCGCCGTTGTGATTGGTCAGCGTGACGACTTTTCCATCCCGGACAGCCATCTGATCATTGACCTGGTGGCCATAGCTTTGGGCAAAACCGAATCCCAGACCGAATTCGATTCCTTTGATTGCGGGAACGGCAAAGATATTTCTGGCGATGATCCCTTCCAGGCTATCCCGGTCGGGAGAGCCGATTCCGGCAGGAATACCGGTCACGGCACACTGAATGATGCCTCCCACGGAAGTTTCGTTCATCCGGGCGTCCTGGATGACTGCTTTCATCCGTTCGCCGGCAGAGTCATCGATGACGGCAAAATCTTTTGCTGCAACAGAACGGAACAGGTCGGGAGAAACAGATACCGGATCAAAGGCGGTATCCCGTTCGGCTCCTACCTGCAGGATATGGGCGCCTGTTTCAATGCCTTTTTCTCTCAGACAGAGTTTTGCGATTGCGCCTGCAAAGACCAGCGGAGCTGTCAGCCTTGCCGAAAAATGTCCGCCGCCCCGGTAGTCCTGATGTCCGGCATAGCGGACAAAACCTGTGAAATCGGCATGGGACGGACGCATCAGATCTTTCGTCCGGGAGTAGTCTTCCGAGCGGGTGTTTTCATTCCGGATCATGGCGCAGAGCGGTGTGCCGGTCGTTTTTCCTTCGAAGACACCGCTGAGGATCTCAGGAAGGTCCGCTTCAATGCGCGAGGTGGTGAGGCCGCCTTTTTTGGCCCGACGGCGGTTCAATTCCGCCAGAATAAAATCGGTGTCGATCACGATACCGGCAGGAAGATTTTCAATGATCACGCCGATGGCGGGACCGTGGGATTCGCCGAAGATGCTGTATCGCAGTTCCATGTATATTGTCCTTTCAGGAAGAATTCCGGTATATGCTGCGTCCGGAAAAGAGCCTGCCGAAGGCGGCGGATGCTGACACCGGACGAAGAAGTATTGTCAGAACAAGCGCCCGCATCTCTCACGAAGATGATGCAGGCGCCAGATTTTCCTATGCTGAAAAATGGTGCCGGCCCAGTGCCGGCAGCAGCATTCTTATCGTGATATTAACGCTTTAAAGTATAGTCCTGACGGGCAGAAAAGTCAAGTGCTGCGTCCGGAGAGTATAAAAAGGTTCCCGATATTTGGGCAGTATGCCGGTTTGCCTATTGACATCCCTCGACAATCAGCAAAAAGCCAGTAACAGAAATTTGTATTTTTTGTAAAAAAATAGAGTTTTGTTACCGAAAATACCGTTTTCCCCTTGACATCCCATTTCAAAGACGGTACACTTAAAACAGAAACAAGAGTATTGGCTGCCGGTATTTTCCGGCGCTTTATGAAAGGAGACGATCCTGATGTCCGAAAACGAAAAGCCCATCCACGCCAGTTTTGTCGTACATGTGAAATATCGTCAGAACGCCACCTGGCAGGGCTCCATTACCTGGACCGACAAAAATGTTACCCGTAATTTCCGCAGCGCATTCGAGATGCTCAAGCTGATGGATGACGCCGTTCAGGAAAGCGATACACAGGAATCGCTGGATTGGTCGGAAGAAAAGTGATCGGGAGACTGTTATGAATAAACGTATTTTTTATTTGCTGACGTCTATCGTGACGGCGGCTGTTGTTGTGCTGTCCGGATGCAGTATTTCCGCGGCAACTGCCGAGGATGTGACCGGTGCGGCGGCCGAAACCGGAACCTGTGCCGAAGAAGTTATGCCGGAAGATACCACCGTTCCTCAGGAGCTTGTCCCCGAGGAATTTCTGCCTCTGACCGATACTGTTGAGAGCAGTGCGGTGCCCGATTATCGTCTGGGCCGCTATCCTCAGAGCGGCAATACCGTTTACCGCTCAGGCAGCTCTCAGATCGACTACAGCTATGCCTCCGACGGCTATGTACAGGTCGCCCACAGCGGCAGCACCAAACGGCTGAAAGTACAGATCGTTCATGAAAAAAAGACTTATAACTATGACCTGAATACCGCCGGCAATTTCGAAGTATTCCCGCTGCAGAGCGGAGACGGCGCCTATAATATCCGCATCATGCAGAACGTGGACGGCAACCGCTATGTTCAGCTGGCTGCCAAAAAGATCAATGTTACGCTGAAAGACCAGCTGAGCCCCTTTCTTTATCCCAGCCAGTATGTCTCTTATACTGCCGAAGCCGAAGTGGTCAAAAAAGCCGCCGAACTCTGTGCCGGTCTGACCGGTGATGCAGAAAAAGTAGCCGCGGTATACGATTGGATCATCAGAAACGTCACCTATGACAGTGCAAAAGCTGCCTCGGTCAGAAGCGGTTATCTGCCCCGTCCGGACGATACGCTGACCACCAAAAAAGGTATCTGTTTTGACTATGCCGCGCTGATGGCTGCCATGCTCCGTTCCCAGGGTGTCCCCACCCGCCTGATCTGCGGCACCGTTTCCGCCAACGACCTGAACCACGCCTGGAACGAGGTATACCTCGCCGGTGCGGGATGGGTCACCGTCAGAGTGTATTTTGAAGGCTCCAAGTGGGAACGTATGGATCCGACTTTCGGTACTTCCAACAGCAGCACCATTGAGCAGTATATCGGCAACGGTACCAATTATACGACGCTGCGCATCTATTGATGCGGCCATCCTGATGTAGAGGGAAAGGACGTTGTCCGTCCTTTCCTTTTTTGCGGCCTTGAGGGTGAAAAAGATGGAAAAAATGACAGTAAAACGGACAAAAATCATTCCTGCGGAGGATCTCGCTGTCTTCTGTGATGAAATCGCGGTCATGCTCCGCGCGGGTATCAGCCTGTCAGACGGTATGGATCTGGTGGCAGGACATTCGATCCCCGAAGCACAGGCAATGCTGCAGCAGATGAAGAGCAGTCTGGAGGAAGGCTCCGCTTTCAGCGTCGCCATGGCAGCCGCGGGGGTCTTTCCGGACGAACTGATACAGATGACCGCCATCGGTGAAAATGCCGGTGTGCTGGAACAGATCATGGATGATATGAGTGCCCATTACCGCAGAGAAAGCGCCATGAAACGACAGATCAGAAGTGCTGTGCTCTATCCTGCGGCGACTCTCGCGCTGATGGCGGCGGTTCTGTGTGTACTGAGTGCAAAAGTATTTCCTGTTTTTACCGATATCTTCGGCGGACTGGGAAAACAGATGAACGATGCCGCTGTCACCGCAGTGGCGCTGGGTGGCTTCTTTGCGAAGATCACTGCTCTGGCAGCGGTGCTGG
>JAFQND010000029.1 GCA_017396055.1 Oscillospiraceae bacterium | reverse complement strand
TCGTGCTCTTTCAGCCATTTGCGGAACATAGTTCGCCCTCCTGTCGGTGGTATTTTCTTCATTATAGCACGATGCGGAAAGATGCCGTAGGTATTTCCTGCCAGAAAATATGCAGAATTTGCCCTTACAGCTCGAACTCGTCCAGGTCGTGGGCGACTTTCACAGGGAAGGGAAGCTCCTTATAATAGTCGAGCAGTGTCTGTTCGCCGTCGCCGTGCCAGGGGTCGTGAATATGATAGAAGACAAAAGATTTTGTCTTTGCCTGCATCAGTACGGGAACTGCCTTTTCAGGGGGATAATGGGTAGCCTCACAGAAGATCAGGTCAAATTCTTCGTTCAGGGCTACTTCGGGAAAATCAGAAAACCACTTGTCCAGATCACCGGTAAAGAGGATGTTTTTGTCCTCGCATTTCACCTGATAGGCATAGGAAGGGCAATCCAGACCGCTCATCCGAAGATGTCTGGTCTCATAAGCGGTAACCGAAATGTATTCGTCTTCATAAACAAAGCCGGGACGGGTAGTATTCATCGTGAACAGGGGAGAAGGGAACTGCAGATGCAGCGCTCTGCACCAGGCACCGAGGGGTTCGATGGCTTCTTCCTCCGGCAGGAAAATGGCAGCGGGAGACTGCCGGTTTTTGGCGAATTTTTCGATGTATTTGACCATGTTGGGCAATCCTGCCGCATGGTCTCCGTGCATATGAGTGATGAAAATTCCCCGGATCGCATTGAAATCGGTGCCGCGGCGGGTCAGAGTCGCATCCACAGGAACGCCTGCATCAATCAGATATACAGCATCCCCGACTTCAATAAGAGTAGAGGAATTGAAACGGCAATAGGTGTGATTTCCGTGGCTGGTACCGAGGGTCGTAATCTTCATTTGGATTGCTCCTTTGTGCTTTTTTCTCAGTATAGCACTTCGGGAACAGATTTGCAAATTTACGATTCCATCTGTTTTCCAAGGAAGGAAGCCGCCGCCTGGGTCAGTTTCGTCTGCACTTCGGTGGGAGGCTGTTCCCCTAAAAGCATCACCGAACCAGTCACATCGCTGTCCGACAGGATGGGATAGCTGACACAGACCGCTTCGCAGCCCTCCGCCGGCTGCAGAGGAGCGGCCCCGCGTTCGCGGGAGTAACTTTTCCGGGCATCGGTCAGCTGCTCGAGAGAGGCAGAAATCCGCCTTTGCAGCAGATCTTTTTTCGGCACTCCTGCCGCCGCCACCACATGATCTCGGTCGCAGATCAGTGCCGGCAGTCCGCTGAGGCGTGAGAGCACTTCGGCATACCGCCCCACAAAGCCGGCCATCTCTCCGACGGGAGAGTATTTTTTGAAGACCACCTCACCTTCGGAGCTGGTAAAAATCTCCAGTGCGTCTCCTTCGCGGATGCGCATGGTTTTTCTGATCTCTTTTGGGATCACGATCCGCCCGAGGTCATCGATCCTTCTCACGATTCCGGTTGCTTTCATATATGAAATCTCCTTGTCTTTGAAATGGTGCTGTTAGTATTTGTCAGGAGAGGGGAAATATACTTTTTCCAAACCGTGTTATATTTACTTTTTATATAGACCGTGCTATACTGATGCTGAAAACGCAGTATAAGGAGGTATTATTGTGGCATTTGATCCCTTTGTATGGCTCAGCGAAGCACCTGATGATATCCCTTTCGCTTGGTCAGAACTTTGGAAAGATATTCGTTTCACTGGTAAGAGCAGACACTATCCGGTGGGAGATACCTTCTATCCTTCGTGGGCAAGTGACGGAAAAATGTATTCTCCGTTCACTGATGGAACAACGGACGGCGTTACGTCATCCTCTCAGATCAGTTGTTTTACCGACGAAAGAGGTCACTATATGGTAGATACCACTTCTTCTACCGGACAGGCGATCCTGGAGGGCGACGATCCTCTCGATCTCAAACTGACCGCTTTGGAAAATCATTATGCGTCTTCTTTCCCTTATGCGGGACGTTATCCCTGCGGCTCACTGGTCTATAATGATATCTGGTATTACGGCACCTACTGTCTCGGCCCGTACGGCGGTACCAGGTACGGAGATCATGAGTATAACTGGCCTCAGCTCGGTCCGTTTGTCGGTTTTCGTATTTCCCGTGATTTCGGAAAAACATGGGAGGACTGTCCCCATACGCCGCGAAGATCCATTTTCAATGAGTGCGGTCTTGGCGGTTGGCCTGTCAAGATTGGCTCACCGCATTTTGTTGACTTCGGTCAGAATATGCAGTATTCTCCCGATGGAAAGGCGTATCTTGTGGCTCATGGATCCGATTTGAAGTTTTACCCTGTGGCAGTGAAAGACTTCGCCCATAACAGCTGGATCACTGGTGATCAGATCTATCTGATTCGTGTGACACCTTCGCCTGTGACAATCAATGACCCTGCCGCGTATGAGTTTTACGCCGGGAAAAACGAAAACGGGGAAGCTGTTTGGTCGAATAAGTTCGAGGAGATCCAGCCGCTTCTCGAGTGGCAGAACAATATGGGCTGCGTGACTGTCACCTATAATCCTGTGCTCGAGCGCTATTTTATGGCG
>JAFQND010000254.1 GCA_017396055.1 Oscillospiraceae bacterium | reverse complement strand
GTCCCACCGGCAGGCCGAAGGACTCGCCCATCGAGACCATACGGATCACAGAATCGGGCGTGATATAGGGCGCCATATGGGAGAATGCCTGGTACTGTCCGCTGAAGTGCAGTTCACCTGTACGGTGGTCGTTGGTCACAAGACCGCCGCAGATCCCCATGAAGGGACCGATATGAGGGCCGCCGCACTCGTCCAGCATCAGGTTCCAGCCGATGAGAGAACGATATCCCGCTTTGAGGATCCGCGCGGCGATGGTGCCCCATTTGCACCAGTCGTCGGTATAGTTATCGGTGAGCCGCGGACCGCCTTCGGTGAGGTGCAGTTCCAGCTGAGGGAATTCCCGGCGGATCTTCAGAGTCTGCTCGACCGTTCCGTTATAATAATGGAAGGCGACGCCGTCACAGTTTTCCAGAAGACCGCTGCAGTTTTGAAGCGACCACTGAACCCGGCCGACATCGTTGAAGGCCTGATCGTACATCCAGATCCTGACATCAAGACCGTTTTCGGCAAATTTTCTTCGCAGGATACCGATGAAAGCCGCTTCGGTTTCCGGGTGCCAGATACAGGCCGGCATATGACCGCCCTGCAGGTTGTTGGGCTCGTTCTGAGGGGTTACGGCAGCGATCCGGATGCCCTCTTCGGCATAGGCTTTGATGAACTTTACGAAATAATCGCCGTAGCAGTCGAGGAATTCATTCCGCATATAGCCGCCGCACATACTGCCGCCTGTTTTCATCCAGAAGGGCGGGCTCCACGGAGAGGCGAGCAGATACAGATCGGGGTTGATCTCCAGAATCTCTTTGAGCATGGGAATGATATAGTTTTTATCCCGGTCGATGCTGAAATGTTCCAGCGCAGTATCAAAGGGAACATCATCATATGAATAGATCTCCGGCGAATAGTCACACGAGGCGACACAGACTCTGCCGACGGATAAACCGATGCCTGCTTTGCCATAGAGATGCTCCAGCAGTTTTTTCCGGGCTTCAGGCTCCATCCGGCTCAGCTCATAACAGGAAGAAGGCGTGATGGCGACGCCGAAACCGTAAAACCCCTCCATCCCTTCGGAAACCTGCAGCAGGTCTGTTCCCGGAACACGAAGGGCGGGAAAGATCTCATTCTGAAAATGCAGATGCTCCTTGTCGGTCGAGATCATGATGCCTTTCATATGGTTTTCTCCTTTTTGCAAAAGATCCTTTATCAGATATGGTCTTTGTACCGTTCTGCGGTGATGATGCCGTCTTTGACATGAAGCTTGCAGATACGGGCGGTGCGGGCCTCGGTGTATCCCTCATCCAGATCACCGTAGTCGCGTCCGTGATAGATGGCATAGTATTCACCTTTGTACTTGAGGACGCTGTGGTGGCCGGTACCTTCCTCAAATTCATTCTTGATCAGAACAGGGTCAAATGCGCCGTCAGCGGTATGCTTGACAAAGTCCACCCGGGTCAGGTCGGGATCACCGGATTTCGCGGCGGAATAGCCGATATGATAGGTGTCGTCCTGATAACAGCCGCCGCTGTACATGACATACTGCCAGCCGTCTTCTTCGAACCAGAAGGCGCCCTCAATGGTGTGCCAGTGGCTATCGTCGGTGTACTGGGGAGTAAAGATCTCCTCGTCAAAGGTGGGGACGATGACTTCTCTGGGTTCGCCGGAGGGAGTCCAGGGGTCAAGGAATTTTTCCACAAAGATGCGGGTGCCGATGCGGTCGCCCACATTGTCCTCGTTGAAGCGGTTGAGGCAGTACCAGAGGAAGAGGCTTGCTTCGGTCTCGACCATGTGGGAGTCGATGGAGAAATGCTCATAGAGCATCTTTTCGCCCGTAAAGGGACCGTAAGGCGTATCGGCACAGGCTACCCGAAGGAATTCCTCAAACTTGTCCCCTCTGTTGCAGGAAACATACATATAATATTTTCCGTCATGCTTGATCACCGAGGGAGCCCAATAGGTGTTGCAGCCTTCAAAGGAGGCACAGGTACCCTCGTAGTGCCAGGTGCCGAAAACATCGTCGGCGCTGTAGAGCTGAACGCCTTCACCGCCGGTGGCGTAGATATAAAATCTGCCGCCGTCTTCAAAGATAAAGGGGTCGGGCTGACTTCTGCCGGTCACATCAAATTTCAGTTTCATAAAGATACCGCCTTTCGGGATTTGTTTTTATCGGATGACCCTCAGCCAGCGATGATAAACATTGACGCATTCGCTGAAATAGCTTTCGGAATACTGGATCAGCAGTCTGTTTCCGCCCGCAGGGTCTTTCAGAACGATGTTGTTGGAGTAATAGCAGTAATTGGTGTTATCGCCGATATAGGTGCCCTCGTCCCAGACGAAACCGTCTTTGGAGGTATAGAGGACAAAACCGGTGCAGTTTTCGGCTCTTCCGTGCAGGATATAAACCCCGTCGATCAGAGCGGTCTGGGGATTCCGGATACCATGGGCGAGATAGCAGGTGTCGGGTCTGCCCCAGGTCCTGCCGCCGTCTTCGCTGACGATATGGTCCATATGCCGCTCATCGTTTACGTTATAGGCATAGATATGCAGCCTGCCCTCGCTGTCAAAGAGCATCGAGCCGTAGCCTCTTCCCATGGAGGGGATGGGGACCACACAGAGCTCGGAGAAGGTTCTTCCGCTGTCGGAGCTTGTGAAGATGCGGTAGACATGCTCTTCCTTCTCGCCGCAGAAATGACCGGTGCCGTCGTTGCAGAATTCCAGCACATAGATCACGCCGTCATAGGTGCAGGCGTCATAGACGCGGCCTTTGTAATCGCAGAGGGGAACAGCTTCGCTCCAGCTCTCGCCGCCGTCGGTACTGGTGACCACCATCGGAAGGTCCCACGGCTGACAGAGGGTAGTGGCCTCGTTCTGCAGGCAGATGGCGGCGATGGTGCCGTCCTCACAGGCGACCGCCTTTTCTACAGAGATCACATGGAGACCGTCGACAAAGGACTGAACAGAGAAGGGAAGCTCCTTTACCGCGGAGAAGGTCTCGCCGCCGTCTTCAGAGGTGCGGTATTCGACCCATCCGAAGGTGGAATGACCATGATGACGCTTTGCGGTACAGTTGGAGTTGAAATCAATCAGTTTGCCCGGCGCCCATACCGCCATGGCGTGGGTCATGTGGCCGCTTCTGCCGCGGCTTTCGTTGTCCACATAAAGGATCGGCTCGTCCAGAGCGATCGTATAGCCTTCCCGTTTGATTTCTGTCATGGTGATGCCTCCTGTGATGCTTTATAGGTACATCATAACATCGAAAAAGAGAAATATCAAGAGAAAAGAGGACTTCAGTCTTCAGCAGGAGCATTCAGTGAACACCCGCCGATATGGAAAAAAGCTGCGGGAAAAATTGTAGGGGACGGGTTTCCCGTCCCGCACAGCTCGCTTCGATACGCTCCCTTCGGGAGCTTAATCTGCAAGAATGTCTCGAAGTCTTCCGACTTCGCCATAACCGCTTCGCGGTTGGATGGACACCATTCTTGCGCGTGGTGCCACTCCGGAAGGTTTCGGTGCGTCGCGCTCCCTCCGAATCCATCCCTTCCCCGGGAACGATTGAAACAAAAAAACTCCCTGCCGCTTAGGCAAGGAGTCAATTCTTGGTGGACGAGGATGGATTCGGACCATCGAAGCTGAAAAGCAACAGATTTACAGTCTGCCCCCTTTGGCCACTCGGGAACTCGTCCATATTCTTTTTTCTGTCTTATCGGACAGCTTTTATATGATACCACAGAGGAAAGGGAATGTCAAGCCTTTTTTAAAAGTTTTTTCAAAGGAATTTGCGGGGCGGGTTTGCATCGGGAAAGGGTTTATTGTATAATGAAATTGTGATCATGAAATGGAGGGAAAGCCATGAAAGCTTTATCGAAAAAGACCTGCAGGATCGTTGCGGTGCTGGCGGCCGTGTGTCTGGCGGTGGCGGGCTTTGCCGTCTGGTATCAGAACCGCGGGTTCTTCCATGAAGGTGATGAAGAGAAGATATATAAGTATATACACCAGAATAAAAAATATTTTGATTGGAATGATCCATCAGTCTATAGCCCAATCGCTGTCAGTCGCGGCGATCCTGATCAAACGCACCGGTGGGAATCTTTCCTGAAAAATACAAAAGCGGGAAAGAAAGACTATATCATTGTTTCGATACCTTACTTTGAGGGCAGCGGTACCTTTGCATATATTTCCTATCAGGATGGAAAGTACTATATGGTGCAGGGCGGTATTCCCGGAGCATTTTACGGAAAAAAAGAAGCCGATCCCTGGGAGAATGTTGTCAATTTCAAGGGATCTGTTTATACCAATCTGACAGATTATTATTATTCCGATTATGATTATTTCGTTCGTGACGAAACGGGTTACAAACGCCGCATCCATGCGGCATGGCTCTCAAATGATCCCGATTTTGATCCGGAGCATCGGTGGCTGG
>JAFQND010000253.1 GCA_017396055.1 Oscillospiraceae bacterium | reverse complement strand
TAATTTTACCTCCAAGGCGGTATATAGAATTATCAATGGGAGTAATATCTCAGATAAATCCTTTTTCTCCGCCGACAGCAACGATCTTTTTCGTATAGGATCCTTCTCCGAACGCGCCGTTTCGGATATCCTCTTCGGTGAAAGAAGCAAGCATCACTTCTCTTGCGCCGGTGCGCTCACGATCATAGGCAACGATCGCTCTGCCGTCTTTTGTGATATTGCCGGAGGGGTAGGATACGTCGCTTCGCTCGTCCAGCAAAAGCGAATGGGGGAATGTTCTGCCGTCGTCATCGGAAAGCAGAGCGGTCAGATTGTTTCTTCCGTCAAAGTGGTAATGGGTGATCATCACAAGTGCACCCGAAGGGAAGCGCGAGACCATAAACCGGGAAGCCGGACCATCCAGAACAAAGGGCTTTGCTTCCGACCAGGTCGATCCGCCGTCAGCCGATTCGCTGACATTGATGCCGCCCGCATGGCGCTTTGTACGGAAGAGCATGACGAGGGTGCCGTTCTCTTTTTCGAAAACGGTATTTTCGGTAAAATCGGGTACGGGCGTGTGAACACCGCCCACAAAATGAAGCGATTCGCCTTCATCGTCCGATGCCCAGATACAGGCCTTTTCATATTCGGGGAAGGGCCGGAATTCGCTTTTGATATGTGTCCAGACCGACGCGGGGAAAAGCCATCGTCCGCTTTTCAGAACAGTGGGATTATCCGCCATGAATCCGTCACAGATGCGTACCGGTTCGCCGAATACCGGCTTTTCCGCATCGGGGTCTTCACACCGGCAGCACCAGATGCCGCCGCGGCCGTCGAAATAACGGTAGCTCTGTGTCCAGAAATGATACAGCACCCCTTTGGGGCTCATAAAGAGGAGCGTTTCGCTCATGCGCACCTCATGGTCATGATAAGCATAGAATACCGGCCGGAAGGACTTTCCGCCGTCGTCGCTGCAGCCGCAGATGGTATAGTTGTCGACGGTCTCATCCGCCGATACATTGTCGCCGCTGAAGACACAGAAGATCCGCCCTTTCTCTGTCATGGCGGCGGAAGGGGCACTCTGCCATTTACGGTTTTCCGAACAGAATTTTTCGCCTGCTTCACAGATAAAGTGCGGAGCCTGTAAAGATACGTCCTGTACGTTCATATGGATATCCTCCGTTCATCGGTTTTCGGTTTCACTGTAAGAGTCCCGGTATTGTCCGGCGGTCATGCCGAATTTCTTTTTGAAGATCCGGCAGAAATAAGAGGTGCTTTCAAAGTTCAGTGCCTCCGCGATATATTCCAGCGTGGATTCGCCGCCCTCCAGCATCTGTTTTGCCATGTTCAGCCGCAGCTCCATACGGTATTCCGAGGGGCTTTTGCCGGAGTATTCCTTGAACAGCCGCCGGAAATAACAGGGGGTGACGTCACAGGCTTCGGCGATATCTTCAATGGAAATATCGGACAGGGGATTTGCTTCAATCAGTTCGATGCCGGCGCTGATCCTGCCGTATCGTTTCTGATGATTGCGGGCTTTTTCGGTGCACAGATAGGCCAGCAGGCGGTACAGTGCCGTCTTGACGATCAGCGGAGAGGGAACAGAGGACTCGAATGCCTGGATAATGTCGTTGAACAGCCCGAAAGCGATATGGGGATTGACGTCGCTGATCAGAAAGGGCCTGTCACCGAAAGTGAAAGGGATATCGTCCCGCACAGCGTTGAATTCGACGATGACCGCGTCATCCAGCGTACTGGAACATTCCGCGTTCAGACAGGTGTACTGGCTGCCCATCGGCAGGCAGACGATACTTTTCGGGGGAGCGGTAAAGGCCTCTCCCGTTATGTCGGTATAGACCCCTTTGCAGCTTTTCAGATAGATGATCCCCGTCAGGTGGCGGGGACGGGGGCGCTGGAATAAAGCGCCTTTCACCCATTTCTGCCGCATGGCGAAAATATCGTTCAGCTCAAAGTCAACAGAGTATAATTCTCTTAACGTCACGATCCGGTTTTCGGTCATATCATCAGCTCCGTCACAGCATTTATCTGCTTATATGGTAAGACTGCGGCGGAGTTTTGTCAATGATTTTGTATCGAAAAGTGATATAAAATTAGCATGGAATGTCACTAGGAAACGGGGATCGATTGTTTTATGATAAGTATAGATTCAAACGCGGCCCCAAAAATCGGACCGCGTCTGCAGAGCAGTTGTAACCGAACGATATACAGAAAGGGTGCGGTTTATGAAAAAAGTCAAACTGGCAGAGCTCGAAAGCTTTTGCATCAAAGCGCTGGAAACAGCGGGCGTCAGCCCGGAGCATGCTGCTGCCGTGACGGATGTACTCGTCACCACCGATACCTTCGGCGTACTGACCCACGGCACCAAAAACCTCGGCCAGTATATTCAGAAAATGCATGCCGGCGGTCTTGACGCTAAGGCAGAACCTTCCATCGTGGCTGAAGGTCCCGGTTTTGCAATCATCAACGGCAACAAAGCCGTGGGCATGGTATCCGCCGTCAAGGCGATGAAGCTGGCGATCGAAAAGGCAAAACAGACCGGTATCGCTTATGTCGGTGTCTGCAACAGCTGTCATTTCGGTGCGGCGGGTTATTATGCCAACCTTGCAGCCAGAGAGGGACTCATCGGTCTATCCATGAGCAACGCTGACCCGGTCATCGCAGTTCCCGGCGGCCGTAAAAAAGCCATTGGCACCAACCCCTTCTCGTTTGCTGCCCCGCTGGGCGACGGCAAGAGCGTTTTTCTGGATGTTGCGCTGAGCAATGTCGCAGCCCTGAAGGTCATCATGGCCCAGGAAAAGAATCAGCCCATTCCCGACACCTGGCTGGTGGATGAGGAAGGTGTTCCCACCACCGACGCCTTCAAATTCCCGAAGAATGCAAGTCTGCAGCCCATGGGCGCCCATAAGGGTTACGGTCTGGCTGTACTGGTGGAGCTTCTGGCATCGGTCATGACCGGCGCCGGTATTCTCAGCGAAGTGGCAAGCTGGAATCTGGACCTTTCCTCCACCAATAACGCGGGTCACGCCTTCATCGCCATCGATATCGCTCAGATGCTGCCCATGGAGCAGTTTACCGCCCGCATCGGTCAGATGGCGGACGAGCTGAGAAACGGTCCCAAGGCCAAGGGTTGTGAACGGATCTTCCTGCCCGGCGAAATGGAATGGGACAAGAGGGAAAAAGCCCTGGCAAGCGGTGAGCTGGAACTGACCGACGCCATGGCCGCAAGCCTGACAAATCTGGCAGAAGCCTCCGGTCTGGAGTTAAATCTTTACTGAGTAAAAGGAGAGACAAATATGGATAAGACGATGTACGGTATTCTGAAAACAACAGGTATCTGCCCCATTATGGTTGCCCCCGAGGTCGGCTTTGCAGCAGACGCAGCAAAGGCTCTGGTCGAAGGCGGTCTGCCGGTATGTGAGGTTCTGCTTCACCGCGACGGCGACTCTCTGAACCGCATTAAGAAAATCGCCGCCGATGCTCCCGAAGTGATCGTAGGTGCAGGTTCGGTCATCTCCATCCGCGACGCCGAAGAAGCGATCGACGCCGGCGCACAGTTCTTTGTGGCTCCCGGTCTTGTACCCGAAGTGGTCGAGTTCGCCCTGAAAAAGAATATGCCCATCCTGCCCGGATGCGTCACCGCCAGCGATATCTCCATCGCCCTCAATTACGGCATCAATATTCTGAAATTCTTCCCCATCTATCAGCTGGGCGGCGCTGACACCCTGGCACAGTATCACGGCGGCCCCTTCGGCAATGTGGAATGGGTCGTTACCGGCGGTCTGAACGGCAAAAACTTCCTGCCCTTTGCCGGCATCGATTATGTTCTGGCTTCCGGCGGTGACTGGATGTTCGCCGAGAACAATGCCGTAAACGAAAAGAATTACGACCAGATCGTTGCCAACACCAGAAGAACCATCAAGGACGTTCTGGATCTGCGCGCACAGCTCAGATAATTTTTTCAGATGCTGCCGATATCAGGAGGATCAGTGAAGGTTCTCCTGCGGCAGAAATAAAGCAGTAAACGGAGTCTGTTATGAATTGCTCATTCGATTTCAAGGATAAGATCGTTGTCATTACCGGAGCAGAGCGGGGAATCGGTCTTGCGCTGGCGAAGGGATTCGCAAAGGCAGGCGGCCGCATCGTGATCTTTGGCATACTGGACGAAGAATTTCCCAATGCCGAGCGGGAGATACGTGATGCGGGCGGAGAATGTCTTTGTATTCATGCGGATGTTTCTTCCGAGCAATCGGTCATTGACGCGGTGAAAGTCACAAAGGAAACGTTCGGAAGGATCGATATCCTCGTCAACAACGCGGGGATCAACAAACTATTTCCCGCAGAAGAAATGCCGCTTGCGGTATGGCAGCAGATCATGGATGTCAATCTGACGGGTGTCTTTCTTATGTGCCGTGAGGTGGGAAAGGTGATGCTCGAACAGGGCACGGGCAATATTGTCAACGTAGCGTCCATGTCGGGTCTTATCGTGAATCCTCTCCCGCAGACGCAATGTGCCTATAACAGTTCAAAAGCGGGCGTCATTATGCTCACCAAAGTGCTGGCAAACGAATGGGCAGAGCGGGGGATCCGCGTCAATGCCATTGCGCCCGGTTTTACGAAAACACCGCTTACGGCGGCGCGGCTCTCCAACCTTGAGGACCCTGCGGTAAAGAAATGGATCGGCGGTACACCGATGAACCGTGTCGCGGATCCGGAGGAAATGGTAGGACTTGTTTTGTATTTCGCAAGTGATCTTTCCACCTTCACGACGGGAACCTGTGTCCCGGTTGACGGCGGATACACCTGTCTGTAATTTTGGAGGAAAAATGTTTAAGAGTCTGAATGATACTTATAAAATCAGCAACGGCGTCGAGATCCCCTGTGTAGGTCTGGGCACCTGGCAGTCCAAGGATGACGTTGCGCGGATCGCGGTGCTTTCTGCCCTTTCTTTCGGTTATCGTCTGATCGATACCGCTGCAGCCTACGGAAACGAACGGGGCGTCGGTCAGGGCATCAAAGACAGCGGACTCAAGAGAGAAGAGATCTTTGTCACCAGCAAGCTGCGCAATGCCGACCACGGCTATCGCTCCACGATGGAAGCTTTTGAGCTGACCATGAGCAAACTGGGTCTGGATTATCTGGATCTGTATCTCATCCACTGGCCCAACCCCGTACAGTACCGCACCACCTGGAAAAAAGCGATGCAGGAGACCTGGCGCGCTTTCGAAGATCTGTATGAGGCGGGTAAGATCCGCGCCATCGGCGTGAGCAACTTTATGCCCCACCATATCGACGCTCTGATGGAGACCGCAAGGATCAAACCCATGGTCAACCAGCTGAAGCTCTGTCCCGGTATCACCCAGCCTGAGATCGTGGACTACTGCCGTGCAAACGACATCGTTGTGGAAGCCTACAGCCCCTTCGGCACCGGTACGATCTTCCGGTCTGCCGTCATGCAGGAAATGGCCGCCAGATACGGCAAGACAGTCGGACAGCTCTGTCTGCGCTGGTGTCTGCAGATGGGATTTGTATCGCTGCCCAAATCCGCCAACCCCATGCGCATCAAGGAAAACACCGATATCTTTGATTTTGTCCTTGAACAGGCCGATATGGATATCATTTCCGCGCTGGAGGGAAGCTGCGGCGAAGCGCCCGACCCTGACAATATTCTGTTCTGAGTTTCATTTTAGGATATTCAAGCAAAAAAGCCTTGCGTCAGCAAGGCTTTTTTCTATTCACCCAATTACTTTTTGTGTTCCTGATGTTTCGGATAAATTGGAATTTGCAGCACAAAAACCATGGCGTTACTTTTTATCTTTGTTCCAAAATTTGTTGCAGTGTAAAATAAGTATTGCATTAATAAAACTAAACAAAGCAAAAACAAGCCATAGTATTTTGGGCGTTTCAACATCAAGTATTGCCAGTATTATAATTGCAATTCCACAAAGAATTCCTATAATTCCACTGATCAATCTCATCACTTTTTCCACTTGAATTTCTCCTCCAAATGCAGATTTATCGTGATATAGTTTTTCGTTCGATAGGAACACAAAGTCAAATTGGGACTATTTTTTACAGTAGATATCTAAAATTGCTGCAGGTATGTGTTCCTTAATAAAATCACTTGTCGCAGCTGCCTTGCAAGCATCGCATAAACTTGAAGGTAGTTTCTTAAATTTTGCTAAAGTCTCAGCATCGGCTTTGTAC
>JAFQND010000252.1 GCA_017396055.1 Oscillospiraceae bacterium | reverse complement strand
TTTTTCATCAGCAATACAGCAAAGCCCGCCGAAGCGAAGGAGATATTTCTTATACTGGCGGATCTTTATGCCTGATATACAGGAGGATCATTTATGAAAGTAATCGACAAAATCGCGTATCTGTGTCTTTGTGACGGAAAGATCCTGGCTGCGCGCTCCAAGGGCAAGGATAAGTATTATCTCCCCGGCGGCAAGCGCGAGGGAAACGAGACCGATCTTGAGACCCTTGTCCGCGAAGCAAAAGAAGAGCTGAGTGTCGACATTATCGGATCCACTGCCCGGTTCTACGGCGTTTTTGAAGCACAGGCCCACGGAAAAGAAGAAGGCGTGGTCGTGAAAATGACCTGTTACACAGCAGAGTATACCGGTGAACTGCGGGCCGATTCCGAGATCGCGGAACTTGCCTGGCTCACCTCTGAAGATATGGAGTCCGTTTCTCCTGTCAATAAGCTGATCTTTGCGGATCTGAAAGAAAAAGACCTTTTGCTGTAAGCTGCACATCAATAGAAAAGGGGAGCCGGAAGGCTCCCTTTTACAATTTCGCCATAACTTCTTGATCTTTTGTTTTCATCGATCACAGAAATTTCTTTCGATGTTCATCGGAACGGAATTTTTTGCCGGTATAATGGAGCTACAGCAAAAGAGAAGGAGGATCCTATGAAATTCAAAAGAACCGCGGCCCTGATGCTGGCTGTGCTGAGCCTTTCAGGCCTGATGACCGGCTGCGGCGGAAAAGAAGATACCGGTGTTGATATCACTCTGGTAAAAAAATATATCAGCGAGGATGAGCCTGTTTTACAGAACGTACTTGCCGAACAGTCTATCGATTGTACTGTTACCGAGATCGCAACAGGCGATACCGCCGCCGATCCCACCGGTGTCATGGGCAGTATGATGAAACTGGCCGGTATGATCACCACACAGGATATCGATATCCTCATCGCTTCACTGGACGAAGGAAAAAATCAGGCCAACATGGAATGTCTTCTCTCCCTTTCGGAGCTTTTCACCGAGGAGGAGCTTGCGGGATTTGATCTGGTCTCGTTTGAATTGATCGACGAAAACGGAGTCGAGGGTGTACTGCACGATGTTCCCTGCGGTATCCGTCTGTACGATCCCGAGATCGCTTCGATAGATGAGAGCGGCATGGCTGTTTACATCATCAGCAACACCGAACAGCCCGAAGAATCCAAAGAGGCACTGCTCGCCATTGCTGAACTGTACGCTGAAGCTAAATAAGACAAAACAGGGAAGTTCGCCGTGAACTTCCCTGTTTTTTTATACTTTTCCAATGAACAGCGCCACTTTATTTCCCACACGGATCACGCCGTTTTCGGCATACTTTTCCGCCAGCGCCTTCAGTTCTCTGACATATTCCTCAAACTGTGGATCACCCTGTTTCAGCGAGTAGGAAGAGGAAAGCCCTCTGCTGACAAAGGTTTCAACAGAATATTCCAGCGGGAACGGATATTCAAAAAGCTCATATTCCCTGAGAATGGACGGGATCCTTTTACTCACTTTGTCAAATCCGTGGGTGAAGGATGTGAAAGACGTGCAGTATCTGAGACAGAGTGCATGCTGTTCTTTTGTCAGCGGATCGTCATAGTCTCTGACGTTGTTCAGGATACCAACGATACCGTCCGGCATCAGGATGCGGGCACATTCTCTCCGGAATCCCTCCGGATCAAACCAGTGCAGCGCCGCCGCAGCCGTGACAAGTCCCACGCTCCCGTCAGGGAGAGAGGATTCCTCTGCTGAAGCCGCCACCGACCGGAAAAGGGGATCGCCGTTCAGCCTGGCCTCGGCCTTCGCGCGCATGCCGTCGTCCGGTTCGACGCAGAAGGTGAGAACGCCCGCCCGGATCAGCTGTTCGGAAAAGAGTCCCGTACCGGAGCCCATATCTGCTGCTGCGGAGCCTTCGGGCATCATCGAGATCAGTTTTTCCACTGCTTCGGGGGCATATCCTGTCCGCCCCGCAGCATAGGCATCTGCTTTTTGATCAAATAAAAGTGCCATATTCTCCTCACAGACAGCCGTAGATCACGTTTCTCAGCCTCGGCTGATACCATTCCTCTCTGGGGTTCAGACAGTGCTGTACAAAGAACACGCCCAGATTCAGATCAGTGTTCATATAGGCAGAAGCGCCTGCTGCACCGCCCCAGCCGAATTCGCCGATATCTGCCACAGAGCCCGCGGCATGCCGGTCGATCAGTGTACGCATGCCCAGACCGTAACCGTAGCCCTTCAGATGCTGCCAGGTAATGTCGGCAAGCTGCGTTTCGTTCAGCCGGTTGGTTTTCATCAGATCAACTGTCGCAGGAGAAAGGATCCGCTCACCGTTCAGACCGGTTCCTTTTCCCGCAAGAGCAGCCACAAGTTTCACATAGTCATCGACGGTTGTCGTGATACCGGCGCCGCCGCTGTCATACTCCGGACCGAAAACATGAGCGACATCTTTGCCTACATTGACAAAGCTGCCTTTACAGGCCTTGCCCATGCTCTGAGCCTTGACGATATCGGTTTCCCGTTCGGCACCCTCCGGCACGAAGGTAT
Organism: Oscillospiraceae bacterium; assembly: GCA_017396055.1. Taxonomy (GTDB): domain Bacteria; phylum Bacillota; class Clostridia; order Oscillospirales; family Ruminococcaceae; genus Faecivivens. Next base: position 3,822 of record JAFQND010000252.1, on the reverse strand, counting down.
ACTGTTCAGCCATCTTTTCGATGATCTCAGGTGTGCGGTGGTAGACCGATTTTGTCATTTCCAGCGGTTCAAAGATGTTTTTCTGCACATATTCCCGGAAGGGCATGCCGGTGATGACCGCTACCAGTCCTGCCAGCACATCATGACAGAGAGAATACTGCCAGTGGGTACCCGGTTCAAAGCTCAGCGGCTCTTTTGCAAGCTCTCTGATTACAGTCACGGTATCACATTTGCCGCCGGTCAGTTCGGTCGCCCGCAGAATGGAAGGACAGCTGCAGTTATAGTTGAAGCCCGCCGTCATGGTAAACAGGTCACCGATCCGGATGGAATTTTTTGCTTCGGTCAGGCTGCCGTCCGCTCCCAGTACCGACATGTGCCGGTATTCGGGGATATATTCATAGAGGGGATCACTCAAAAGAAAGACGCCCTTTTCCAGAAGCTGCGCTGCTGCTGTCACAGTCGTGATCTTGGAGCAGGAGTAGATATTGACGTATTCTTCGCCGGTGAAAGGAGTCTTTTTTTCCAGATCGGAAACACCTGCCGCATAGGAAAAGACCTCTTTTCCGCCTAAGCAGACAACGATCGCATTGCCGGGATTCTGTTCTGCCGCCATGCGGTCCATAAAGTCTTTCAGTTTTGCAAAGTCCATATCAAAGCTCCTTTGCTTTCAGTGATTCGATAAACTGTTTTGCCGCACGGGCCGACCGGCCGCCGCGTTTCAGCGCGAATGCCTCCGCCTGGATGTCCAGCTGTTCAAGCGGCATCATGATGCCGTACCGCAGTGCCAGATCATGTACAATCTCCAGATAAACCTTCTTCTGCGGCTTCTGGAAGGTGATGGTCAGGCCGAACCGGTCGCTCAGCGAGATCAGCTCCTCCAGCGTATCATTGACATGTACCTCGTCACCGTCACGGTCGGAGAAGCTCTCTTTGATCAGATGACGGCGGTTGGAGGTGGCATAGACCGCCAGATTGTTGGCTCTTGCCGAAACAGATCCCTCCAGGATCGCTTTGAGGGCGGCAAAATCATCGTCGTTTTTGGTAAAGCTCAGATCGTCGATAAACAGAATAAATTTCAGCGGATTCTTGCTCAGCTGATCCACCAGATGGGGAATTTCATGCAGCTGGTTTTTCTTCAGTTCGATCAGCCGCAGGCCTCTGTCGCGGAACTGGTTGGCTACCGCTTTGACGGTGGACGATTTGCCGGTGCCGGCATCGCCGTAGAGCAGTGTGTTGGCAGCGGGTCTTCCTTCGACCAGTGCGAGCGTGTTGTCGATGACAGCCTGACGCTCTTTCTGATAGCCGCCCAGTTCTTCCACTGAGATGGCATCGGGATGTTTGACAGGAAGCAGTGCGCCGTCATTGATGATAAAAGTATGATATTTGGCAAAGATGCCATAGCCGTGTTCATGAATGCGGGTCAGCCGGTCGGCATAGACTTCGGCGATATGCTGGGGTTCAGCGTGCCAGCGGGGCAGCCATGCCTCGCAGCCCATGGCTACCATGACCTTTTCGGGAGTCAGCACACACAGCTTTTCAAAAACTTCCAGTTCATGGGCAACACATTCTTCCATAAACGGATCACAGGGGAGATCTTCGGCTTTGCGCAGCATATAGGCATTCTCATCTTCCAGCACTGCGTTCAGAATATATCCGCCCAGATCGGCGGTATGTTTGTAAAGTGTCGAGACGAAACCGGCATAGTTTTCGGGAGAAGGTGAGCAGGTCAGTCCGTGCAGCGCGGAGATGACGGGATCCTTCAGAAGTCCTCTGAAAATACTGAGGGTGGAAAGGCCGAAAGCGGCTTCGGAGAGTTCGTTGAGCATGATATCCATTCCTTTGTTTTGCCCGGTGAGCGGACAACTGATGATGTTGTCTTACATTATACTCCCGGTCGTCCGAAAGGTCAATGGGAACAGGGCATCTTTTTCAAAAATCCTCTTGACACTGTCTGGTAAATATCATATAATAATCACAGTTATATCCCATGAAATGCGATGACAGGGACGGGTTCCTTCGATGCCGGCAAAGAGAACCGCTGGATGGTGTAAAGCGGTACGGAAGAAGATAACCTCATCACCCTTGAGCAGGCAGCTGAACCTTTCCGAAGTAAGCTGACCCGGTACTCCCCGTTACAGGAGAACGTGTTGTCTGACACGGAATGAGTGGCCGCATTGCGGCAATGAGAGTGGTACCATGGAAGCTCTGGCTTTCATCTCTTTAGATGAGATGAAAGCTTTTTATTTTACTCCAGAGAGAAAGGAAGTATAACATGAAACTGACAGGTGCACAAATCATCATGGAATGTCTGCTGGAGCAGAAGGTCGATACCGTTTTCGGCTATCCCGGCGGCGCAGTTTTGAATATTTACGATGCTCTTTATAAATACAGCGACCGTATTAATCATGTTCTGACCGCCCACGAACAGGGCGCTGCCCACGCAGCAGACGGTTACGCCCGTGCCAGCGGCAAAGTAGGTGTCTGCATTGCCACTTCCGGCCCCGGCGCCACCAATCTGGTCACCGGTATCGCCACCGCTTATATGGATTCGATCCCCATGGTCGCCATCACCGGCAACGTCAACCGTTCTCTTCTGGGTCTTGACTCTTTCCAGGAGGTCGACATCACCGGCATCACCATGCCCATCACCAAGCACAACTACATCGTCAAGGATGTTTCCGAGCTGGCCGATGTTATCCGTGAAGCCTTCCAGATTGCAAACGAGGGAAGAAAAGGTCCCGTCCTGATCGATATCCCCAAAGACGTCACCAGTGCCGTCTATGACTATGAACCCAAAGCTCCTCTGGAGCTGCACAGGGACGAAATGCCCCCCGAGTTCTGGATGGACAGAGCGATCGAAATGATGGCTCAGGCCGAACACCCCATGATCTATGCCGGCGGCGGTGTTCTCGCCTCTGAAGCTTCTCCCGAGCTGCACGAGCTGGCTTCCCGCATCGATGCTCCTGTTTCCTGCTCGCTGATGTGCCAGGGCGGTTACGATCAGACCAACTCCCGCTATGTCGGCATGTTGGGCATGCACGGCACCAAGACCGCTTCTGAGGTCATCAAAAACTGTGACCTGATGATTGCCGTCGGTACCCGTTTCTCTGACCGCGTTACCTGCAATACCGGTCTTTTCGCCCAGAAATTCCCGGTCATCCAAATCGACATCGATGCCGCTGAGTTCAATAAGAACGTTAATGTAGAAGTCCGCCTCAAAGGCGATGCCAAAGAGATCCTTTCCGCTCTGCTGAAAAAGCTTCCCGAAAAGAAACATCCCGCCTGGATGGGACAGGTCGCTTACTGGAAACAGCAGTATCCTTTGATGCAGACCACTTCCGACCCGAACGGCGTTACTCCGAAAGAAGTTCTCGAGACCCTCAGCGAGCTGACCGGACATGAAGCTGTTCTTACCACCGAAGTAGGTCAGCATCAGATGTGGACCGCTCAGTATTATACCTTCCGTCGTCCCCGTCAGCTGCTGACTTCCGGCGGCCTGGGTACGATGGGTTACGGCCTTGGCGCTTCGCTGGGCGCACAGGTCGCTCTGCCTGAAACCCGCGTCATCAATATTGCCGGTGACGGCAGCTTCCATATGAATGCCAACGAGCTGTCCACCGCAGCCAAATATAATATCCCCATCATCGAGCTGATCTTCAACAACGGTGTTCTGGGCATGGTCCGTCAGTGGCAGAAACTGTTCTACGATCATCGTTTCTCTCACACCACCCTTGAAAAGAAGACCAACTATGAGCTGTTGGCAGAAGCTTACGGCGTCAAGGCGATGACCATCCGCACCCGTGAGGACATCCGTCCCGTTCT
>JAFQND010000251.1 GCA_017396055.1 Oscillospiraceae bacterium | reverse complement strand
GGTACATTCCGTCACCTGCGTCATGGCGATCCCTTCCTCCAGCACTGCTGCGGCGGTCACGATCTTGAAGGTAGAACCCACACTGTAGGGAAGAAAGGCACGGTTGATCATAGGCGTGTTCTGGGTGTCGTTTACGGCGGCGGAAAGGTCAGCTGTATCATAATCCGGAAAACTTGCCGATGCCAGGATTTCTCCGCTGTGAGGTTCCATGACAACGATCGCCCCTTTGTCCAGCATTTTTGCGCCGAGCTGTTCGATGATCGTCTGGATCTCTTTGTCCAGCGTGAGGACGATACCGGTTCGGTCCGATCCACTCTCCCGTATATCCGGTTTGATGCCGGCGATAGGCCGCTGCAGTCCGTCGAGGGTACAGACCAGTTCCACCTGTCTGCCGTTTTCAGAAAGAAACGCGTCATAACTCTTTTCGATGCCTGTGACTCCCTGTCCCTCGCTGTTCAGATAGCCCAGTATATGCGGTGCAAGGCCACTGTGCCGGATCTGCTGCTCGAAGACAAAAACACCGTCCACAGTCGGAAGCTTTACCCCGGGCAGAAGAAAAGGAGCCCCTCTCGCCAGCAGATCGCTTGCCGTTTCCCTTCGGGGTTCCGGTACAGACTTTATCACTTCGGCGGCATTTTCCGCGGAAGGGAGGATGACGCTGATCGCTTCGGTCTCTTCACCGGTCAGGGGTACGAGCTCCCGGTCATAAATGATCCCCCGGTCGTTCACCGCCGTAAGAGTATATCTCGATTGCTTTATTGCCGTTTCGGTGAGCTCTTCTGACCTGCCAAGCAGGCCGATCCGCAGGTACAGCGCGGAAAAACCTGCGCAGAATATGCAAAAACAGATGATGATGCGCTGATAGATCTTTTTTGTCAGAGGGCCGATACGGCCCATATGATTTAAACTAAAAGTATTTTTAATATCGTACATAACAAATCGGACTCCTTTTTTGCCATTTGTGTTTATCCTGCCCCGATATTTTGTTCAGATACGGCCCATATCCGCATAAATATAGAGCGGAATATCTGTGAGAGGATGAGAGCGATGAAAAAAAGGCTTTTCTGCCGGGCGGCTGCCCTGGTCTGTGCGGTGTCATTTATTTTTGTGCCCGCTGCCGAAGTGCAGGCAGATGATTCGATGGATTTTTATGAGGAGGGCGTTGTCGTGACGGCGGCCGAGGTCATGGAGATCCCGGCCAGGTCGGCAATCCTGATGGATGCGTCATCGGGAAGGATCCTGTTTGAGCAGAACGCGGATGAACCCATGCCGCCTGCGTCCATCACCAAGATCATGACGCTGCTGCTGACCTTTGAAGCACTGGAGGACGGTACACTGACCCCGGATCAGACGGTGACCGTTTCGGAAAATGCAGCTTCCATGGGCGGAACGCAGATCTGGCTGGAGCCGGGTGAAGAGATGGCGCTGCAGGATCTGATCAAGGCTGCGGCTGTCAATTCCGCCAACGATGCCGCCATGGCGCTGGGCGAAGCGGTCTCCGGCAGTGAAACGGCTTTTGTGCAGCTGATGAATGAGCGGGCAGCTGAACTCGGCATGGAGAATACCCGTTTTAAAAATCCTACCGGCCTTGACGCCGACGGTCATCTCTCCACTGCGCGGGATATTGCACTGATGTCCCGGGAACTGATGCGTTTTCCCGATGCGCTGGCATATACTTCCATCTGGATGGATAGCCTCAGAGGCGGCGAGACGGCGCTGGTCAATACCAATAAACTGGTTCGGTTTTACCCCGGATGTGTGGGCCTTAAAACCGGCACGACGGATGGAGCGGGCAGCTGTCTTTCGGCAGCCGCAATCCGGGACGACCTTTCGCTGATCGCAGTTTCCATGGGGTCACCTACTTCGGCAGAACGGTTTAACGCCTGCCGGACCCTTCTGGACTACGGATTTTCCGCTTTTGAAAGCTATACGCCGGCTGTTTCGCCGGAAGAACTGACTCCTGTCAGAGTGGAAAGGGGCATTGAACCGTCTGTTCCGCTGGTCTGTGCGGAGGCTCCTTCTGTTCTGATACCCAAAGGGAGAAGCGGTGATGTACAGCGGTCGGTTTCCATTGAAACAGAGACCGAAGCTCCCGTGAAGGCGGGTAGTTCCATGGGAAAAGTCAGTTTTATGCTGGATGGTGACCTTATCTGTGAAATGGAGATCACCGCCGCAGGAACGGTCGAGCGGATGGATTTTTACGCAGCACTGAAGCTGATATGGCGCTATTTGCTGGGGTGAAGGCGCACGGTCACCAGTAATCTTTTGGTTTAAAACCGGTTTACTGTAAAAAATTCATTAAAACCACTTGCAAGTCTCCTGCTTGTGTAGTACAATAAGAATGAAATAAAGCCCCCTTCGCGTCCCCAGGCTGTAGGGGGGCTTAAAATATCATTCAAACAGGGGGTCCCAATATGGCATTGAAGTTTAATGGCGCTTACCTGAACGGCTTTATGGCTGAGCATGAGCTGACCGCTCTGGCTCCCGCTGTCAAGGCCGCGCACGAAGCACTGCATGCAGGCACCGGCCTCGGCAGTGATTTCCTCGGCTGGGTCAACCTTCCCACCGATTATGACAAGGAAGAATTCGCCCGCATTAAAGCTGCCGCTGAAAAGATCAAGGGTCAGGCTGATATCCTGATCGTCATCGGCATCGGCGGTTCCTATCTGGGTGCAAGAGCCGTTATTGAACTGCTCAAGTCCCAGCTCTACAACAATCTGAAGAAAGACACCCCGGACATCTACTTTGCCGGCAATAACGTTTCTCCCTCTTACCTGCAGGAGATCCTCTCTATCTGTGAAGGTAAGGACATTGCCGTCAACGTTATCTCCAAGTCCGGTACCACTACCGAGCCCGCGCTGGCTTTCCGTGTGTTCAAGAAACTGCTGGAAGACAAGTACGGCGAGGCTGCAAAAGACCGCATCTACTGCACCACCGACAAGGCCAGAGGCACTCTGAAAGAGCTGGCTGACCGGATGGGTTATGAGACTTTCGTCGTTCCGGACGATGTCGGCGGCCGTTTCTCCGTTCTGAGCGCAGTAGGCCTGCTGCCTATCGCTGTTGCCGGCTGTGATCTGGACGAACTGATGGCAGGTGCCAAGGACGCACAGGATGCTCTGGCTGTTCCCTGCGTACTGGAAAACGACGCTTACCGCTATGCTGCCACCCGCTTCGCTCTGTATCAGAAGGGCAAGGCAATGGAACTGCTGGTCAGCTTCGACCCCTGCTTCGTTACCATGGCTGAGTGGTATAAACAGCTGTTCGGCGAGAGCGAAGGCAAAGACGGCAAGGGCCTCTTCCCCGGTGCTGTTACCTTCTCCACCGACTTGCATTCTCTGGGTCAGTTTATTCAGGAAGGCTCCAAGATCCTCTTTGAGACCTTTGTGGATATCAAAAAGCCCAAGCAGGATCTGTTCATCGAAAGCGATGAAAACAACTTTGACGGCCTGAACTTCCTCTCCGATCAGGATATGTCCAAGGTCAACGGCGCTGTTATGGACGCTACCATCCTCGCTCACAAAGAGGGCGGTGTTCCCTGTGTCGTTCTGGAGATGCCCGAGATCAGCGAGCGCGAAGTTGGCTATATGATCTACTTCTTCGAGAAAGCCTGTGCTATTTCCGGCTATCTGCTGGGTGTAAACCCCTTCGATCAGCCCGGTGTAGAGAGCTACAAGAAGAATATGTTTGCACTTCTGGGCAAGCCCGGTTATGAAGAAATGGGCGCAGCTCTGAAGGCAAAGCTGTCCAAATAAAGAAGACATTCAGAGCCGGCGTCCGACCCCGGCCTGGAATAAATGAAGCGGAGGCTGTGTCCTCTGCTTCGAAAAAAGTGGAGGTACACAATTATGATCAAACTTATTATTGGTAAAAAGGGCACCGGCAAGACCAAGGTCCTCGTTGATATGGCAGTTAAAGCAGCCAGCACTTCCAACGGCAGCGTTGTTTGCATCGAGAAAGAGCCTAAGCTCACCTTCGATCTTCCCTCTTCTGTTCGTCTGGTAGAGACCTGCAACCCCGGCATCGAGGGTTACTGCGAGTTCTACGGCTTTGTTACCGGCATCCTGATGAGCGACTACGACATCACCGACCTCTTCATCGACTCCACCCTGAAGATCGGCGGCAAGGATCTGGACAAGCTGGCTTCCTTCCTGGACAGACTGAACACCTTCGTTGGCAGCCGTGAAGTCAACATCGTCTTCACCGTTTCCGCTGACGTAGAAGAACTGCCCGAGTCTGCAAAGGCTTATCTGGCATAATTGACCAGCATCAAACCGGCCGGAAAATCTCCGGCCGGTTTTTTCTTGACAGAGATTGACATTTTTTTGACATATTGTTCACAAACATCCAAAAAAAGACTTGTGAATTTTATAGGTACGGTCTTTACTTTTGGACGAAAGAGTGTTAAAATTAGAACGATAGATTGGGTGAACTGCGCTCATTTTGCGTTTCATCCGGTTTAGGCAGCCATGCTGCCGCAGAGGACGAGCCTGTTAGGGGATGGGGGTCCCCTAAGGGTGTGCTTTTCTGCAGAAATCTGCACCAAATTTCAAGGAGGATATAACATGGCAAGAAAAATGAAAACCATGGACGGCAACAACGCTGCGGCTCACGTTTCCTATGCGTATACCGACGTTGCTG
>JAFQND010000250.1 GCA_017396055.1 Oscillospiraceae bacterium | reverse complement strand
CCCCACAGAGTTCAGTCATCTCTCACCAGTATATCACAGAACCGACAAAAAGCAAATCCCGTCCGGATGGACGGGATCTTTCTCAGCTGCAAAGCTTTTTCAGTTCTTCATGGGTCAGCTGCTGCACCTTTTCGGGAAGGGCCTTCTGTTCCTCGCGGGAGAGGGAAGCGGTATCGATGGCCGGCAGGATACGCACCGTGACATCGCGGGGGACCAGCAGATAACCGTTGTCTTCAAAACAGCCTCTCGCACCCTTGAGCACCACCGGGACGATCGGCGTGCCGGTCTTGAGGGCAATGCGGAAAGCGCCGCCCTTGTATTCGCCGATGCCGCCTTCTTCGCCTTTATAGCGGGTGCCTTCGGGGAAGATGATAAAACTCTCGCCGTTTCTGACCGTTTCGGTGGCGGCGTTGAGCGCCTTCATACTGGCTCTGGCATCTTCACGGTCGACCAGTACACAGCCTAAAAGCTTCATCCAGCGGATGACCAGCGGGATCTTTTCCGACTCCTGTTTGGCGAGGAGGGGATAGGGCTTGTCAAGACAGGTCAGCATCAGAGGAATGTCATAAAGGCTGCGGTGATTGGCCACAAAGACACAGTTTCCTTCGGGGAGGTTTTCTTTTCCTTCCACCGTGATATGCGAGCCGGAGAGCTTTAAAAGTTTGCCGCACCAGTGGGGGACATGCTCGTTTGTGATAGCCCGGACCGTTTTCATATCACCGGCGGCGAGCGCCTTTTCGCCCCGTCTCAGGACCGGCAGATGAAGGATCATATAACCGAAGAAATAGATAAAAAAGACGACAGTTCTGATGATTTTCATGATTTTTCCTCACTGAAATCGATGTTTTGGGTAATGTATCCATTGTAGCATATTTTTGTCGAAATGCAAACCTTCGCCTCTGAAAAAACTTTTTTCTGAAAGTCAGTTGTTTCGTCCATTGACAGACAATGAAAAAAGGTATAAATTATATATAAGAGGTTTGATAGTGAAAACTAAGAAAACAAATACAAATAAAAATAGAAATAAAAAGATAAAAAATAATATAAATATAAATGATAATATAAAAATAAAGATAAATAAAACGCGGTCTTCCGATGTGGAAAACCGCGCTGACTGTTTTTATGCAAAGATGATCAGAAGACCCACAAGAATGCCCACGATAGCAGAGAAAGCGGGAAGCTTGCTGTGATGCATCAGCGTAGACTGGGGCAGGATCTCGCCGAAGACCACATACAGCATGGCGCCGCTGGCAAAGCCGAGGCTCAGTGCCAGGCCCATGTCGCCGATACCGCCCAGCAGATAACCGAGCAGAGCGCCCACAATGGTGGGGATACCGGAAGACGCTGTGATCAGTACAGCCTTTGCCTTGCTCATGCCGCCGGAGATCAGCGGTACCGAGACCGCCATGCCCTCGGGGATATTGTGCAGACCGATCAGAATGGCCAGAATAAGCGCCGCGCTGCCCATGACGCCGTCGTTGTTGGCGTAGGAAGCACCGATGGTCATACCTTCGGGGACGTTGTGCAGGGCGATGGCGCTGGCCATGACGATACCTGCCACAAAGAGAGCAAATTTGTTGTCATTTCTGGCATAATGCTGTTCCAGATGGTCGCTGTGGATCAGCTCGTTCAGATCGTCGGCAGTTTTGGGGTGAGCCGCGTCGATATGGGGGACCTCAGGGTTGGTCCTGCGGTCGATCATCCAGTTGAGCAGATAGGTGACCGCGACGCCCGCGGCGATGGCACCGATGACGATGTAGATGCCGACGTTGGTCTCGATGGCTTCGGTGACCAGGTCAAAACAGACAACGCTGAGCATG
>JAFQND010000249.1 GCA_017396055.1 Oscillospiraceae bacterium | reverse complement strand
TGGGAATGGATCACATCGATATGCATTTTTCTCAGCTGGTTGATCACCCGCGGATCAAAGGGGTATCCTGCCCGATAGCCGAGTCTTTTGCTGATATAGGCACTGGGATAGCGGATGATGGGGAAGGAAAATTTTTCGTCTTCGCTGTCGGGATACCAGGGAGTTGCCACAACAACATTTCCAAGATCGTTTCGTTCGATGGCACCGGCGTAATTGACCACTGCATTGGCAACGCCGTCGATGGTGGGCGGGAAGGAGTCGTTCATCAGCGCCACAGTAAGCTTTGTCATAGTTGTTCTCCTTTTCTGTCTCAGAGAAAGCTGTAGACATTTGTCCAGCCATATTATAATGATTTTGCGTGAAAGGAAAAAGACCAATTTAAATCCAAACTGTGAATTTTTCCGTTCACTTTCTGCAGATATAACGCCGAAAGGAGCCGATATTTTTCAGCGTTTACAGAAAATTCAGAAAAGAAAAAGGCAGTACCAAAGTACCGCCCCATAAACTCAGCCGCCAAAGAAAAGATGCTCGATCAGGATCTTCAGCCCCATCAGCACAAGGATCGTGCCGCCGGCAAGTTCTGCCTTTGATTTATATTTCGAGCCGAATACGTTGCCGATCTTGACACCGGCCATCGAGAGGGTAAAGGTGATCACGCCGATAAAGCTGACCGCAGGAACGATCTTGACGCTCAGGAACGCAAAGGTCACGCCTACTGCAAGAGCGTCGATGCTGGTGGCGACCGCCATGGGGACCATCGCTTTGAACGAAACGGAATCGTCGCCGTTTCCGCACTCGCAATCGTCTTCTTTGGAGAGGGCTTCTTTGATCATGTTTGCGCCGATCAGACCCAGCAGGATAAAGGCGATCCAATGGTCAAAAGCTTTGATCTGATCCTGGAACTGTGCACCCAGAAGATATCCCAGCGCCGGCATGGCTGCCTGGAATCCGCCGAAATAGAGACCGACGATACAGGCTTTTTTCCAGCTCATCTTCTGCAGAGACAGACCCTTGCAGACCGCGACCGCGAAAGCATCCATCGAAAGTCCCACCGCGATGATGAACAACTCAAACAGTGACATAACAATACGCTCCTTTTGATTTTCCACCGGTAAGTCATAAATAAAAAGAGACCTATCCGCGGTTGATTCCGCAGATAAGTCTCGTCATTTCAAGCATAGCCAGAACCAGGTCAGTATGTTGACTGTGCTGCGTGCCTTCGCGCGCCGACTACTCCCTTATCACACTTTTATCAGTATAACGGAAAAGCAGAGAGTTAGTCAAGTATAACGCTTATTTTTCGTCAGAAATCACATTGGTGCGGTTTTTCTGAAGCTGTTTTTCCAGAAGTCTGCCAACGATCAATGCTCCCACTGCTGTCAGGATCATTTCGGGGATCATGTACAGGCCGTTGTAGATAAAGGAATACACTGCGCTCAAAGCGGCGCCGCTGAAGGTCTCCATGAACCATCCGCCCCAGCTGACCTCGCCGAAGAACCAGTCGGCATAAGAGCCGAACAGCAGAAATCCCGACAGGAAATGACAGGCAAACCGGCCGGCAAGACCGATGACCGAGCCCCAGGCAAGGGCCGAGGAGGTGGATTTTGTAAACCGTACCGCAAAGCCGGCGATGCCGATAACAGCGAATGCCAGCGCATAGTCCAGGATCAGAATACCGGTAAAGACGGCAGCGCCGTTTTCCTGGATCATGGCGGCAAGACCGGGCGAACCGCCGCCCGAGATGAACATGGTGATCATACCGTGGGCAAGACCGGAAACACAGCCCCACACAACGCCGTATTTATAGGCGATGATCACCAGCGGCAGCATCGAAAACAGGGTGATGGAACCGCCGTATGCCCAGGGTGCCTGGAATTTGAAAAAGGTATCGAGAATGATGCCCATGGCTACCAGAAGACCGCTTTCGGTCAGTCTGAGCACATTGGCAGTTTGTTTATTTGCCATAGCTATTTCTCCTTGAGATGGATTTCAGAGAAGCCCCGGCAGCAAAAAAAGCAGCTGCACAGGTCTTACCCACGCAGCTGCTGTCAAATCATTTTCTGTGTACCTCTGCAGCAGGCACACATTCGATTCGAAACACAGATCTTCCTACGCTGGCATTACCCAAACAGGTTCAAAGGGTCGGATCCAAGTCCTCTCAGCCTTCGCAGCGAAACGCGGCACAGGCTCCCCTGATCTGTCTATAATCATAACACCTGTGACAGAATTTGTCAACAGCCGTCAAAGAGTTTTTTCTCTGTCTCCCCGTTCCCGACAGCATCCGCATCTTTCATCCGATATACTGAAGAAAAAGGATGTTTTTTCCGGGAAAGGACGATAAAACATGAAAGATATCATGCACAATACGGCAAAGCGGCTTTTGGGGCAGCGATCGCTGCCCGGGCAGAAACCGTTGGAATGGGCCAGACTGGGGATCAGTTTTCTGGCATCCGCGCTGGCCTGCGGCATCCGGCTGCCGGGCGGGCTCTCGCCTTTCGGACCGGCGCTGACCATGGCTCTGCCGGGAAATCATACCCTGACCGCTTTCGGCGGTGCACTGATGGGATACTGCATTTTCGGCAGCTTTGAAGAAAACCTCGCCCGTCTGGTGGCACTGATCTGTGCGCTGGGGGTCAAGCTTCTGGTGATGGATCATCCAAAGCTCAGGGGATGCGTTTTTCTGTCGGCGGTGTCGGCTGTGCTGACGGGCGGCTGTCTTGTGGTGCGCAATATTTTATTGGAGTACGGCAATATCGACCTCATCTTCTGTCTCGCGGAGGGTGTTCTCGGCGGGACCCTCTGTTATTTTGCCTGGCACGGCGGAAGGGCACTGATCCTGGAGCAGAAGCTTTCCGAAACGGGCGCCATCGGCCGGATGAGTCTTGTGCTTCTGGGGCTGACGGTCCTGACGGGACTTTGTCAGATCGAAGTCTCTTTTCTCAACGTGGGAAGAGTTCTTGTCTGTCTGCTTGTGCCGGTCATCGGAAGGAGAAGGGGGCCGTCTGCCGCTGTTTCGGCAGGGATCTGCTGTACGGCTGCCATGATGCTTTCCGATCCCGCTTTGCTCGTCGGGGGAGCGGTCGGTACGGCGGCGGGATTCTGGTCGGCACATTTTGCCTCTGCCGGAAGGGTGCGCCACGGGGTGCTCTGTCTGCTGATCGGTCTGTCCGGTATTCTGCTTTCCGGCGGTGAGACTGCCCTGCCGGCAGCGATGGATATGACGCTGGGTACGGCGCTTTATCTGCTGATGCCCGAGCGGGCCATGGCCGTGATCCCCCGTCCGCAGGAGCGGTCGGAGCGGCTGGTTTTCGATGCCTCCAGAGCGGCGGCAAGGCTTCGCTTTTCCGCAGAGGCGCTGACGGATATCCGCGCGGCAGTGGAAGCGGTGTCCAGAAAACTGTATGCCAGCGGTGTCTGCAGCATGGAGAATGTCTATGACCGCACCGCCGACCGGGTCTGCCGCAAATGCGGGCTGAAGCTTTTCTGCTGGGAGACTGCCTATGGCCAGACGATGGAGGCCTTCTCCCGGTTCACACCGGTGCTGAAAGAAAAAGGATACGCCGAAAAAGAGGACATGCCCGCCTATTTTACCGGAAAATGCCCCAAATCCGACGAACTGCTCCGGTCGGTGAACAGCTATTATCAGGAGTACATATCCCGCGAGGCCGCCGGCCGCAAAGTCATGGAGGCAAAACAGGTGGCTTCGGAGCAGTTAAACGGCGTGGCCGATCTTCTCAGAACGCTGGGGGAGGAATTTTCCGATCTGCGCCGGACCGACCGGGCTGCCGCCGGACAGGTAAAAGATCTGCTCATCGAGCTGGGCGAAGAGCCGGGCGAAGTCTGGTGTCCCGTCGACCGGTACGACCGGATGCGGGTGGAGCTGGTGCGGAGCGGACCGCTGAAACGGGATGGTGCCGGCCTTGCAAAACGGATATCCGCCCTTCTGGAGAGGTCGTTCGACCTTCCCTCTGTCGTGACAGCCGGCGGCGAGACAAGGGTGGTCTTCTGTGAAAAGGCGAGATATGCCGTCCAGATCGGAACAGCACAGCTCAACGCCGGCGACAACCGCATTTCCGGTGACTGCTGTGACCATTTTACCGACGGCAGGGGATATTTCCATCTGGTCCTCAGCGACGGCATGGGAAGCGGCGGACGGGCTGCCGTGGATTCCATCATGACCTGCAGCTTTGCCATGAAGCTGATCAAGGCGGGATTCGGGTTTGACGCGGCTCTGCGTCTGATCAACAGCGCCCTTCTCTGTAAAGCGGGGGACGAGACCCTTGCAACCCTCGACATCGGCTGTATCGACCTCTATTCCGGAAAGGCAGAACTGTTAAAAGCCGGTGCGGTGCCCTCTTTTCTCTGCAGGGACGGAAAATGCATCACAGTGGGCGGCAGGTCGCTGCCGGTGGGGATCCTGCAGGGGGTCGAGTACGACCGTCATACCGTCCGGCTGAGACAGGGGGATATGCTGGTCATGGTCACCGACGGCGCCATGGCGGTGAGCGAAAACTGGATGAGAGAAGAGATCCTGCTCTGTGCGGAGGCTTCACCCGGGGCGGCGGCAAAAAGGCTTGCTTCGGCGGCGCGCCATCAGAACGGTCTGCCGGGGGATGATATCACCGTTGCGGTCATCAGGGTGATGCCGGCTGACTGATTTTACACAGAGTTTTCCACCGAAATCTTCCGTCACAGTATATAAACCACCAAGCTTTGTTTTGTGCAAAGCCACGTTTTTCTGAAATTTTCTCTTTTTCCACAGGAGGATTCCGCCTTTTCCGGTACGGATAAAACGGTATAACATGTTTTTCCCTGTATGATTTCTTCTCTTCCGGTGCAGGAATGGCTTGATTTCCCCAAAATTTGACAACCCTTCTTTTCAGGTATAAATTATTTATAGGGGTTGAGAGATAAAAATAAAAACAAGCATATCCATATAAATATAAATAAAAATACAAATATAAATAAAGATATAAATATAAATCGATCATGATCATAAAAAAACAGCGTACCCATCTGCGGGTACGCTGCTGTTATCTTTATCTGTCCTCATGGATCTTTTCAGACGATCAATCCAGTTCTTTCATACCGGTATAGAGCTCGTAATAACGGCCCTTCAGCGCCAGAAGCTGGTCGTGGTCGCCGCGCTCGATGATCTCGCCCTTTTCCAGTACCATGATGGCATTGGCGTTGCAGACGGTGGAGAGACGATGTGCGATGACAAAAGTGGTGCGGTCGGCCATGAGCCGGTCCATGCCCACCTCGATATGCCGTTCGGTACGGGTGTCGACCGAGCTGGTAGCTTCGTCGAGAACGAGGATGGGTGCTTTGCTCAGAGCCGCGCGGGCAATGTTCAGAAGCTGACGCTGACCCTGAGAGAGGTTTTGGCCGTCGCCTTCCAGCATGGTGTCATAACCGTCCGAGAGACGCATGATAAAGCTGTGGGCACTGGCGGTCTTTGCGGCTTCGATGACCTCTTCGTCGGTGGCATCCAGACGTCCGTAGCGGATATTCTCCATGACAGTGCCGGTGAACAGGTGGGTGTCCTGCAGGACCATGGCGATATTCTTTCTCAGAGCATCCATTTTGATGTCCTTGATGTCGACGCCGTCGATGGTGATGGTGCCCTCCTGGATATCATAGAAGCGGTTGAGCAGGTTGGTGACGGTTGTCTTGCCTGCACCGGTAGAGCCGACAAAGGCGATCTTCTGACCGGGTTTTGCATACAGCGAGATATTTTTCAGAATGGTCTTGTCGGGATTATAGCCGAAGGTGACGTCGTCCAGCACCACATGGCCCTTCATCTCTTCCATGGAGGAAGCATCGGGAGCGTCAGCGGGTTCGGGTTCTTTGTCCATGATGGCAAACACACGCTCTGCACCGGCCAGTGCCGAGAAGATGGTGGAGACCTGAGAGGTGATCTCGTTGATGGGCATGCTGAACTGACGGGCATAGGTTCCGAATACGGTCAGGCCGCCGATATCAAAGCCGCCGACGACACAGAGAATACCGCCGATACCGATGGTGACAGCATAGCTGACCTGGCTCAGATTACCCAGAAC
Organism: Oscillospiraceae bacterium; assembly: GCA_017396055.1. Classification (GTDB taxonomy): domain Bacteria; phylum Bacillota; class Clostridia; order Oscillospirales; family Ruminococcaceae; genus Faecivivens. The sequence goes on along the minus strand of JAFQND010000249.1, from coordinate 1,493 downwards.
AGGACCCATGATACCACCGAAGAACTGGGCATGCAGCTGTTTGGTGCGAAGGTCGCCGTTGAGCAGACCGAACTCTTCCTCACAGATCTCTTCATGACAGAAGACCTTGACGACCTTCTGACCCGAGACAGTCTCTTCGATATAGCCGTTGACCGCGCCGAGGGCAGCCTGCTGGGCGGAGTAGTATTTGTGGCTTCGGGAGGCGATGAATCCGCCGAATTTCATAAACAGCGGGACGAACAGAATGGTCAGCAGCGCCAGCCAGATATTGGTATAGAACATCATGACCGTGGTGCCGATCAGAGTGATGGAACCCGAGACCAGACCGAGAATGGTGTGGTCCAGCATCATGCCGATATTGTCCACGTCGTTGGTAAAGCGGGACATGATCTCGCCGTTGTTCTCGTTGTCGTAAAACCGTACCGGCAGCTTCTGCAGCTTGCCGAACAGGTCGTTTCTGATCTTTTCGATGGCGTTCTGAGAGACGGTGATCATCAGCCGGTTCTGCATATAGGTACAGCCGATGTTGACAAGATAAACGCCCAGCAGCACCATCAGCGCCATGAAGAAGCCTTCCAGCTTTCCGACAGCGATATAGTTGTTGATGATGGGGCGCAGCATATAGGAACCCGCCAGAGCGGCAAGAGTCCTGAGCAGCATGAAGACAAAGACGACCGCCATTCTCAGCTTATAGGCAGAGATATACTTAAACAGGCGGGAGATGGTCTCTTTGGTGTTTTTGGGTTTGCTTCCGGAGCCGCGGGCACCTGGGCCTCTTCTTCCGCCGGGACCTTTCATCAGGGCTCTCTGGGCAGAAGCGCTGTTATAGCGTTTGGCGAGGTTTTCTAAATCGCGTTTGGGCATTTACGCTTCCTCCTTTCTGTCCATCTGAGAGTAATAGATCTCCTGATATTCCTGGTTGGAGCGGAGCAGTTCTTCGTGGGTACCGACGCCGGTGACCATGCCTTCGTTGAGGACGATGATCTGGTCTGCATCCATGACCGAGGTGATGCGCTGGGCGATGATCAGTTTGGTGGAATCCTTCAGTTCGCCGGTAAAGGTCTGGCGGATACGGGCTTCGGTGGCGGTGTCGACCGCACTGGTGGAGTCGTCGAGAATAAGAATTTTGGGCTTTTTCAGTAAAGCTCTCGCGATACAGAGACGTTGTTTCTGACCGCCGGAGACGTTGGCGCCGCCCTGTTCGATCTCATGGTCATAGCCCTTGGTGAAGGACGTGATGAAATCATGGGCCTGTGCGCTGGCAGCGGCTGCCTGCAGCTGTTCTTCGGTGGCGTCTTCGTCGCCCCACTGGAGGTTTTCGGTGATGCTTCCCGAGAAGAGAACGTTCTTCTGCAGTACCATACCGACGCCGTTGCGGAGGTTTTTCAGGCTGTATTCACGGACATCGACGCCGTCGACCAGTACCTGACCTTCATCCACATCGTAAAGGCGGGGGATCATCGAGACCAGAGTGGTCTTGCCGCAGCCGGTGG
>JAFQND010000248.1 GCA_017396055.1 Oscillospiraceae bacterium | reverse complement strand
GCAGCAGGTATCGGCAACATCCACGGCAAGTATCCCGCAAACTGGCCCGGCCTGAGCTTCGAGACTCTGGCTGCTGTCAACGAGAAGGTCGGCGAGATGCCCCTGGTTCTCCATGGCGGCACCGGTATCCCCGCTGATATGATCAAGAAGGCTATCTCTCTGGGCGTTGCCAAGATCAACGTCAACACCGAGTGCCAGCTGGCATTCGCTGAGGCTACCCGCAAGTATATCGAGGCTGGCAAAGATCAGCAGGGCAAGGGCTTTGACCCCCGCAAGCTGCTGGCTCCCGGCTTTGAGGCTATCAAGGCTACCGTCAAGGAAAAGATGGAGCTGTTCGGTTCTGTCGGCAAGGAATAATCGACCCGCATCAAAAAAAGAACTCCCGGAGTCCATTGGACTCCGGGAGTTTTCTTCGTTAAAGAGAAGTTTTTACTTTTCTTCGCCTGCGAGGAAGCGGTAAACAACGGCTGCCAGAGCGCCGCCTGCCAGGGGAGCAACGATGAATACCCAGACACAGGCCAGTGCGTCGCCGCCTGCCAGAAGAGCCGGTCCGAGGCTGCGGGCGGGGTTGACAGAGGTGCCGGTGAAGGAGATGCCCAGAATGTGTACCAGAGTCAGCGAGAGACCGATGACCAGACCGGCAACAGCGCCGTTTTCGACTTTGGAAGTGACACCCAGAATGGCCAGTACGAAGACGAAGGTCAGAATGACTTCGATCAGCAGCGAGAGAACGATATTGCCGTCATACAGGCCGTTTGCGCCCAGACCGGAATCAACACCGACGAAGAGGGCGAGGGCTGCTGCGCCGACGGTGGCGCCGACACACTGTGCGATGACATATCCGACGAAATCCTTGACGCTCAGCTTTTTATTGATCAGCATGGCGATGGAAACGGCGGGGTTGATATGACAGCCGGATACATTACCGATGGAATAGGCCATGGCGACGATGACCAGGCCAAAAGCCAGAGCGGTCAGCAGGTAACCGGTGCCGGCTTCAGCAGAGCAGCCTACCACACAGGCTGTACCGCAGGCAAAGAAGACCAGTACGAAGGTACCGAGAGCTTCTGCGATGTACTTTTTCATTGCGTTCATAAAAAAGCCTCCTGTTTTGTTATTCGGATATACTCCGTTTTCAGTATAACACAGTACTGTGCCGGCGCGCAAGTGTTTTTTGTATATTGACAAAGTACCTGTCCGACGGGATCAGATCCTATCGGATCATGCCCTTTTGCATCTTTTCCAGCCGGAAACTGTTGTAGGAGGACTGGAACTCCTTGCGTCTTCGTCGGGAAACGGGCAGCGAAGAACCGTCGGACATCAGAACACTGTCGTCTGTTATATCGACGATTTCGTGGAAGTTCAGAAGGATGCCCTTGCTGGGACAGCGGATATAGCCGCAGGGGATAAGCAGCTCTTCCATGGTGTTGTGGTTGGTCCGCAGGCGATGGATCTCGCCGCTTTTCAAGTGAACGAGCACCACGTGGTTATGATATTCGGTAAAAAGGATCTGCCGCAGAAGCAGGGTGTAACCGTCGGGCAGCGTTACGGTTTTTCTCAGCTGGATCAGTTCGGGATTGATCCGTGAAAGCATTTCAGAAACAGCTTCCCGGCTGATGGGCTTAAGCAGATAATACCGGGCATCGAGCTGATAGCTTTCGGCGGCAAATCCGTTGCTTTTTGAACAGAATACCAGTCTGACCCTCTGGTCTGTCATCCGGATCGCCCGGGCAACATCCAGACCGCTCAAGCCGTTCATCAGGATCTCCAGAATGACAACATCGTACCGTCCCGGCTTCCAGTATTCCAGAAAAGTTCTTCCGTCCGAAAAGAGGTCGATCCCGAAAGGGATACGGCCGAACTGTTCGCTGAGGTCTGCGGTCAGCAGTTTCTGCAGCTGTTCAAGCGCAGAACGATCATCGTCTATCAGGGCACAGTTCACGATAATTTCTCCTTTTATTTATTTCGTTTTAACCAGAATATCACATAAAGACAAAAGAATCAAGCGTTTTTTGCCGTTTGAGTCGTTTTTTTATCGTTTAAGTCGAATTTGTTGCGAATATATGGATATTTGGTACAATAAAATAGAGTAAATATGTTATTCTGTCGGTTATCTTGCATTATGGCTTTACGGCAGAAGGGGGTGGGTATTTGGAACTGAAAATGGAACAGAGCATTCTGCAGAAACTGAGCCGCGGCAGGCGCAGACGTTTCTGGTCGAAGCTTGTGAGCGTGATGATGTGTGTCGTCATGTTCTGTACGACTTATGCACTGATCCTGCCTGCGATCACCATGGAAGCTAATGTCTTCTGCGGGCTTGAGCCTCATACCCATACGGCTGCGTGCTATCCCGCTCCGGGAGAGCTGATCTGCGGGCTTTCGGACGGCGGGGAACATGTTCATACCGAAGAATGTGTTTCCGTAAAAAATATGCTCTGCGGTCTGGAGGAAACGGCCGGACATACCCATGACGATCTCTGCGGAATGACAGAAGAAACGCTCCTTACCTGCACGCTGCAGGAGACCGAACCTCATACCCACGGGGAAGGCTGCAGTGAAGAGGGCGTCAATATCTGCGGCCTGGAAGAGACTGAGGGCCATATCCACGGCGAAGAGTGTTATACTGTGACGGTCGCTTACAGCTGCGGCACCGAAGAATCGGAGGGGCACACCCACACCGATGATTGCTATGAGATCACCTATGGCTGTGTACCGGCCGAAGCCCATGTCCACACAGCCGAATGCTATGTCTCTGCTCTGACCTGTACGGAAGAGGAGAGCGATACCCACACCCACAGCGAAGAGTGCTACAGTGTTCCGCCGGTCTGTGGAATGCCGGCCCACGAACACGGTCTGCAGTGCCTCTCCGATCCCAATGCGGATCGGGAAACTGCCGCTGTCTGGGAGGCCTCTCTTCCCGGAAGTTTCACCGGTGTCTATGCCGAAGATCTTCTGGCGGTCGCTGCAAGTCAGCTTGGCTATACCGAAAGCAGCAAAAACTATACCGTCGACGAATCCGGTGTGGTAAGAGGCT
>JAFQND010000247.1 GCA_017396055.1 Oscillospiraceae bacterium | reverse complement strand
TTTGCTTCTTCCTCGGGATCTTTCAGATTCAAAAGGTAAATTCTTCCGGTCACATCGCCGTGCGAGAAGCCGATAGCTGCTACAGCAAGGCTGGAACCATCATCCGAGAAGGAAAGGTCCACGATCTGATCAGAGACCGAATACCACCGAAGGACCTCTTTGTTGGACTTGTTATAGACGGTCACGCTTCCGGCATAGCGGGACTCAGTGGTGGCAAGAGCATAGCTGAGCTTTTTTCCGATGGCACCGGTGAGGATGGTGTTCTCCATACGGGAATTGTAGTGCAGACCGTTTTCACTGTCGATACGGAAGCCATAGCCGCCCCGGTCATAGGTCAGAAGTCTTCCGCCGCCGGATTTAATGACCGGATTGGTATATTGATGATTGAAATTATAGCGGGATGATCCGCCGCCGTCAAAGAAGATCGTTTCTTCATCGGTCAGCAGTACTACGCCGCTGCCCACTTTGCTCAATCCGACCGGTGTGACGCCGTTCATTGCCACAGGAAAACTGTTGTCTGTGACAACGGTCGTGTCAGCGCCATTTTTCACCGACTCGGCCAGCTGATCAAGATCGTAGTTCTGATAGAAATAGATTCCCACCAGCACTGCCGCAATCAGCGTCAGCGCTGAAATCAGCGCCAGAAAGCGATTTCTGAACCGAATGAGCTTTTTCCTGCGGCGATAGGCATTGATGTCATAGGTGTTGTCCTGCCCGGCATTTTTGGACCGCCGGGGACCGGAAAGCTGTGCCAAGCGAGGCACCTCCTGTTTATTGATATTCGGGCCAGGGTGAGAAACTCACCCGGTTGAGATACAGTCCCTGAGCGGGAGCGGTATTACCCGCCTGAGACCGTTCACCTGAGCAGATGATGCTGGTAAGATCCCCTTCCTTTAATCTGCCCATGGGACAGAGAAGAAGGGTACCGACCATGATACGGACCATATTGTAGAGAAAACCGTCACCGGCCACCCGGAAGGTGACCATATCCCCTTCTCTTTCGACCGAAGCGGCATAGATTGTGCGCACGGCACTTCCCTCTTTGGCGCCGCTGCTGCGGAATCCGGAGAAATCGTGGGTCCCCACAAACTCCTGGGCACAGCGGTTCATGAGTTCAGCATCAAGAGGATGTTTGTAATGGCAGGCCAGACCATCAAGAAAAGGGTTTTTAACCGGATGGTTCCAGATACGATAGACATATTCTTTCCATCTGACACTATATCGGGCATGAAAATCAGCAGGCACTTCCCTGCAGCTCCTGACACAGATATCGTCGGGGAGCAGGTTATTCAATGCGATAACTGCCGCTTCGGCCGGAATACTCCGCTCGGTATCCATATGAAGGAAAAACTGGTTCGCGTGGACACCGGTATCCGTACGGGAACACCCGGTGATATTTTCCCTACGCTTGAATACCTTTTCGATGGCATCCTGCAGTGTCTCGGCCACAGAAACCGCATTGGGCTGCACCTGATAGCCGTGATATCGGGTACCGGCATAAGAGATCTCGAACAAGAGCCGTCTCACCGGCATCCCGCCTTTCTTACAAAATCAACGAATAAATGCTGTTTTCAGCTTCAGATAAAGCGTTCCATAAAGCCCATGGGGATCATATTGAGCACGATCACCAGAGCGATACCGACAGCAGTGATACCCATAGCGGCAAAATCGACACCGGAAAGCTTCAGCTGCTTCATGCGTGTACGGCCTTCACCGCCGCGATAGCAACGGCACTCCATGGCGAGAGCCAGCTCTTCTGCACGGCGGAAAGCCGAAATGAACAGCGGGATCATGATGGGGATCAATGCTTTTGCACGCTGGACAAGACTGCCGGACTCCATATCGGCGCCTCTTGCCTTCTGGGCGGACATGATCTTATCGGTTTCTTCGATCAGAGTAGGAATAAACCGCAGAGCGATGGACATCATCATGGCAAGCTCATGAGCAGGAAAATGCAGTTTCTTCAGCGGAGAAAGCAGCCGTTCGATGGCGTCGGTCAGCGCAATAGGAGAAGTTGTATAAGTCAGCAGCGAGGAACCTGCAATCAGCAGCACGATTCTCAGCGCCATGGCAACAGACGTATAAATGCCCTGCCAGGTCAGTTTCAGCCAGCCCAACTCAAAAATTGGCTCGCCGTCGATAAAGAAGAGATTCAGCACACCGGTAAAAATGATGATGGGCAGAATGGGCTTCAGGCTCCTGAGGATCATCTTCAGCGGTATCCTGGAAACAGCATAGCACATTGCCAGAAATCCGCCGCAGAGAATAAATCCGATAGGATTCCTGACAACGAAGAGCATAACGATAAAAGCAATGGTCAGGATCAGCTTGACACGGGGATCCATCCGATGGATGGCGGAATGTCCGGGAAAATACTGGCCGATAGTGATATCCTTAATCACGGTGCAGCACTCCCTTCTCTTCCAGAATAGTCAGAAGCTTGCGCTTGGCATAGCCGACGGTATAGACGTTTTCAGGTACATCAAATCCTTCATCATGCAGACGATGGAAGACATTGGTCACCTGCGGCACGGCAAGACGAATAGACTTCAGTTCTTCACTGCGGGCAAAGACATTTTCGACCGTATCATAGGCAAAAATCTTTGCTTCGTTCATGACCAGGACCTTGTCGGCATAGTTTGCCACATCTTCCATGCTGTGGGAAACAAGGAGAATGGTGTTGCCGGTCTGGCGGTGATATTCCTTGATCTGATCAAGGATGCGGGTACGTCCCTTGGGATCAAGACCCGCGGCAGGTTCGTCAAGAATAAGCACCTTCGGTTCCATGGCGATAACACCGGCAATGGCCGCACGGCGCTTCTGGCCGCCGGACAACTCAAAGGGG
>JAFQND010000246.1 GCA_017396055.1 Oscillospiraceae bacterium | reverse complement strand
CTTCCGCGATGCCTATAAGATCACCGGCACCCTGGTCGGTATCTGTGTCGACAAGGGTCTCACCCTTGAGACTCTGCCCATCGAAGAATACAAGGCTCTCTCCGACGTGTTCGAAGAGGATGTATACGATGCCATCGACCTGACCGTTTGCGCCATGATGAGAAGTTCTCTCGGCGGACCTGCCAAAGAGAGTGTTCTTTCCCAGATCGCATGGGCTGAAAACGAGCTTGCGAAATTTTAAGGAGGTCCATTCATGAAAGCCAAAGTATTCATCGACGGCCGCGAAGGCACCACCGGCCTTCAGATCGACGAGCGGCTCTCTGCCCGCGACGATATCGAGCTGCTGACCATTGACCCCGACAAGCGAAAAGACCCCGAAGAACGCAGAAAGCTCATCAATGCCGCCGACATAGTCTTCCTCTGTCTGCCCGATGCGGCAGCAAAAGAGGCAGTTGCCCTGATCGATCCCGATAACGATCACACCGCGGTGATCGATGCTTCCACCGCGCATCGTGTCGATCCTGCATGGACCTACGGTTTCCCCGAGCTGACCGGTCAGAAGGAAAAGATCGCATCTTCCAAACGCATTGCGAACCCCGGCTGTTATGCCACAGGTTTCATCAGCCTGATCCGTCCTCTGATCGAAAAGGGGATTCTCTCCGCCGACACAAAGCTCAGTGCACACGCCCTCTCCGGCTATACCGGCGCAGGCAAAAAGGCCATTGCCCAGTACAATGACCCTGACCGAGAGGAGGAGCTGGATTCTCCCCGTCATTACGGTCTGGGACTCACCCATAAACATCTGCCCGAGATGGCAGCAGTGTCCGGTCTGACCCACAAACCCATCTTCACCCCCATGATCTGTGATTATCCTCAGGGCATGGTGGTCACCGTGCCGCTCTTCCTGTCCGAGTTTGAAAAACCCGTCACTGCCGCTGATATCCGTGCTCTGTATGAGGAGTATTATAAGGATAAGCCCTTCATCACTGTCCGCGAAAAAGAGGCTCCCGCCTGTGGTTTCCTCGGTGCCAACAACATGGCAGGAAAAGACAGCCTGCATATCTTCGTCTGCGGAAATGACGAACAGATCGTTCTCATCAGCCGCCTGGACAATCTGGGTAAAGGCGCTTCCGGTGCTGCAGTTCAGAATATGAATATCCTCATGGGCTGCCCCGAAGACAAGGGCCTGCAGCTCTGATCAAAAGGAGTAACAGACAATGAAATTAGTACAGTTTGAAGGCTGCAGTTTTGTTTCGGGCGGCGTTACCGCTCCCAAGGGATTCAAGGCATCCGGCATCCGCTGCGGCATCCGTGAAGGCAAGACCAAGAAGGATATCGGTCTGATCGCTGCCGAGAGACCCGTTCCCGCTGCTGCCGTCTATACCCAGAATAAAGTCAAGGGCGCACCTATTTTTGTCACCAAAGAACATCTTGCAAACGGCTATGCTCAGGCAGTCATCGTCAACAGCGGTATCGCCAACACCTGCTGTGCTGACGGCATCGATAAGGCAAACGCCATGTGCCAGATCACCGCGGGTGCTCTGGATATTACCGCCGACGACATCATCGTCGCCTCCACCGGTGTTATCGGTCAGCCCCTTCCCATCGAGCCGGTCGAAAACGGCATGCCCCAGCTGGTCAAAGAGCTCTCTGCCGACGGCGGTCACTCCTTCGCCGAGGCGATCATGACCACCGACACCGTTTCCAAGGAAGTGGCTGTCGAGTTCGAACTGGGCGGTGTGAAAGCCCGCATCGGCGGCTGCGCCAAAGGCTCCGGCATGATCCATCCCAACATGGCGACCATGCTCAGCTTCCTGACCACCGACGTTGATATTACCCCCGAACTGCTGCAGACAGCGCTTTCTGCGGTGGTAGCCGATACCTTCAACATGGTCAGTGTCGACGGCGACACTTCCACCAATGATACCTGTGCCATCATGGCTTCCGGCGAGGCGGGCAACAAAAAGATCACCGCCCAGGACGGCGATTTCGAAGTGTTTGTCAATGCTCTCTATGCCGTGCTGATGAATATCTCCCGCATGATCGCTGCTGACGGCGAGGGTGCCACCCGTCTTCTGGAATGTGTCGTCACCGGCGGCAATTCCGTTGAACAGGCCAAAGCCTGTGCGAAATCCATCATCTGCTCTTCGCTGATGAAGGCTGCCATCTTCGGTGCCGACGCAAACTGGGGCCGTGCACTCTGTGCCATCGGCTATGCTCCCGTTGATGTGGACGTCGACAAGGTCGAGATGAGCTTTGCCTCTGAGGCAGGCTGCATCCTTGTCTGCGAAAACGGTGCAGGCGTGCCCTTCTCCGAAGAGACCGCCAAAGAGATCCTTCTCAAAGACGAGGTCAAGATCCTCATCGACCTGCATGACGGCGAGGCTGCCGCTGTGGCATGGGGCTGCGACCTGACTTACGATTATGTCAAGATCAACGGCGACTACCGCTCTTAATGAGGTGAAAGCATGGAATATATTTCCAATCAGATCAAAGCGCAGGTACTGACCGATGCGCTTCCTTACATCCAGAAATACCATCAGAAGATCGTTGTTGTCAAATACGGCGGCAACGCCATGACCAGCCCCGAACTGAAAGACGCTGTCATGCACGATATCGTGCTGCTGAACCTGGTCGGCATCAAGGTCGTCCTTGTTCACGGCGGCGGTCCCGAGATCAATGACATGCTGAAACGGGTCGGCATCGAAAGCAAATTTGTCGGCGGTCTTCGCTATACCGACAAGGAAACCGCTGAGATCGTCCGTATGGTCCTTGCAGGTAAAGTCAACAAAGAACTGGTCTCTCTGCTGGAGCAGGCAGGCGGCACCGCTCTGGGTCTCTGCGGCTCTGACGGTCATATGCTCAGCGTCAAAAAGCTGGAAGGCGAACAGGATCTGGGCTATGTCGGCGAGATCACCGATGTAGACACCAACCCCATCATGGACGCCCTGGAAAACGGCTATATCCCCGTCATCGCCACCATTGCCACCGACGAGCAGGG
>JAFQND010000245.1 GCA_017396055.1 Oscillospiraceae bacterium | reverse complement strand
GTTTATAAAAATCGGCCTTGTAGTAATCGCGGGCGCCCCATAGGTGGGCTTCCGAGGCGGTAATGCCTTTTTGCTCTGCGAGACGGTCGTCAACATAGGGCGATCCGGTCAGATAGGGTCTGCCGATATCGTTGACCCGCACCGCTTCCGGCAGGACCTCGCGGGTCACTCTGTTCATCGAAGGACGGGTGTCGCGGCCGGTCATATAGGCGTAGTCCACCTCGTTGTCGCCGCTCCAGAGAATGATGGAGGGATGGTGGCGGTACTCTCTGACCACCGAGGCAGCTTCCTCGCGGATCTTTTCATAGAAGGATTCCCGCTGAGGATAGGTATAACAGGCCATGGCGAAGTCCTGCCAGATCATGATGCCGTTTTCGTCGCAGAAATCGAAAAAGGCGTGATCTTCATAGACATTGCCGCCCCAGCATCTGAGGATATTGCAGCCAAGGTCTTTTGCCATGGCGAGTGCCTCTGCATAGCGGGAGGCGTCTCTCGAATGGAAAGCGTCCAGCGGCACCCAGTTGGAGCCTTTGCACATGATCTCGACGCCGTTGACGAGGAAGCGGAAATATCCGTTTTCGCCGTCGGTCACATCGGTGCGCTGCAGCTGAACGGTACGGACACCAAAACGGGTATGGTATTCGTGGACAGGTTTGCCTTCGGAATAAATTTTCAGCACTGCGTCATAGAGATTCTGTTCGCCATAACCCAGCGGCCACCAGAGTTTCGGGTCACGCAGTTCGAAATCGAACATGCCGCTTTTGTAAGGGATCTTTTTGCGGAACGAAAAGCTGCTCTCGCCGCAGGAGGCGGAGACTTCGATCTCCACATCTCTGAAATCTTTCCATTGGCTTTCGGTTTCAAAGCAGAAGCGAGGGCGTTCCATCCGGGAAAAATCAAAGAAGACCTGGGTAAAGCGGATCTTATCCCGTACCTCCAGATAAACGTCCCGCCAGATGCCGTGGGTAACGGCGCGGGGCATGATATCCCAGCCGTAGCTGTGGATAGCCCGGCGGACGGAAGTGTTGACCGGGGTGCGGCGTCTTGCCACGTCGATGGCAAAGAGATCATAGGTGTCTTTATGAGCAGCCACAACGGGAGAACTGATATGGACGGTCAGGGTGTTTTCACCATCCCGGAGAAGATGTCCGACCTCAAACTCAAAGGGGATGAACATATTGGCGCTCTCGCCAAATTTTACACCGTTGAGAAAATACTCAGCGATACAGTCGACACCTCTGAAGACAATAAAGACATTTTCGCGCTCATCGGGAGCGGTGAAGGTGCGTTCATACCACCATTCCCAGTCCTCGTATTTTTCGGTCTCTTTGATGTTCATACCCATGAACAGGTCTTTTGGCAGGATGCCGGCAGCGGAGAGATCCAGCTGCACCAGACCGGGCACTTCGGCGTCGAGTCGGATAAGTTCGGCGTCTGTCTGTTCGGGGCGGCCGCTGAGAGTCCATCTGCCGCCAAGGGATATCTTTTTCATACTTTCTCCTTAAAATAAACAGCCGCGTAGCGGATACGCGGCTGTCTGCGGTTTATCAGCCGACGATCATTCTTGCCAGCTTGTCATTGACTTTGCGCTGTTTTTTGAAATAGGTTTCGTCATCACAGATGCGTTTTACCGACCAGCTGCGCTCGGACATGGCACCAAGGTTTTCCATGATCCGGTTGATCTCCTGCTCATAGGAACATTCCCAGCTGCAAAGCTGTGCGCCCCAGACTTCATCGGTGGGAGCCAGGTTGACGGGATTGAGTTTTGCAGGCGAGGAGGGCATCCAGTGCTGCCAGTTATAGACATTCCAGTCCAGAATCTCTTTGACGCCCCAGTTGCGGGTGAGGCTCGGCACGATATAGAGAGGCTGCCAGCTGCAGTTGATGATCCTAAAGCCCTCTTCCAGAAGTTCATAGCACATCTGATAATAGGATTCCCAGGCTATAACGATGGTCTCTTTCGGGATCTTCTCATGTCCTTTTTTGGGGAATCCTTCCCAGACGATGGGGGTGCGGCCGAGGCTCAGAACATATTTTGCCGTACGGGAGACAAAATCGCTGTACAGTTCATGAACATCTTCCAGACCGTTCTTTTTCATATATTCCCGGCAGACAGAACAGTCGTTCCAGTAGCGGATAATGGCTTCGTCGCCGCCGATGTGAATATAGGGCGAGTTGGGGAACATCTCGGTCACTTCTTTGATCAGTGCACAGACACCCTCCATAGCCTTTTCGCTGCCGCCGCAGATAATGCTGGAGGAATAGGATTCTTTGGGTGCCTCGGGGTCGCGGATGTCGCCGAAAACTTCGGGGTAAGCGGCATTCATGGCGCTGGCGTGGCCGGGCGCCTCGAATTCGGGGACGATCACAAGGCCTCTTGCTTCAGCATAGCAGCGGATCTCTTCGATCTGTTCAAAAGTGTAGTGCTTGCCCGGGGTGGAGATTTTGGGGAAGACTCTGGAGGGAAGGGTATAGAGCTGGTCATCGATAAAGTGCAGCTGCAGATATTTGACCTTATAATACCAGCAGATATCGACATATTTGAACAGGGTATGGAAGGGATGCCAGCAGCGGGCAAGGTCGACCATCAGACCGCGGTAATCCTTGTCGGGCCAGTCCTCGATGCGGACTTTATCAGCACAGATAAGACCGTTCTCAAAACGGGTCAGCTGCATGGCGGTGGCGAGACCGTAATGGACACCTTCTTTAGCAGAGGCATAGATCCGGATGCCGTCGGTGGAATCGAAAATATATCCGTCGGCGCGAACGGTTTCGTCATAGACGAGCTCGATGCCGCCGGGAGCGAACGTAGGCTCGGTTCCCAGATTGGTGAAATAATCGGCAAAGATGCCGGCTGCTTCTTTCCATTCGGCTTTTTCGGTATAGATGCTGCAGGCGACAGAAGTGACGCCGTCAAAAACTTCGGCAGTTTTCGGTACAGGAATAAGCTGGAGATTTGCGGTCATGATAAATCCTCCTTTTACAGCTGATATCTGTTTGATTTTATGATAGCACGGTAAAGAGGGATTTGCAAGAAAAAAAGTTCCGCCTGTTTCTCATAAAACAGGCGGAAACTGTCAGAAGTAACGGAAGAAGAATCGTTCTTCACCGATGGCGATAAAGTCACCCTGCTGCAGAAGGCGTTCGCTATAATAGGGGCTTCGGGTGTCAGTGATGCCGACCTCCTGAATATAAGTATTGTGCCGGTCGGTACGGAAAGCCATATGCCGGTCGCGGACATCGGGCATTTCAAGGCAGTAGTCGGCGTTCAGGGGATCGCTGCCGATATAAAAGATACCTTCGGGAAGTTCGATGGTCTCGCCGCTGCTCTCGCGGATGAGAGCGGGAACACGACGTTTCCGGGGAATAGCGGGCTGGGGAACGGGGGAAGGTACCGGGGGAACAGGATCGGGAGCGGCCTGCGGCTCAGCGGCGGGTTCCTCTGCGGGCTCTTCAGCAGACTCAGGGAGAGGAGCAGGAGCTTGATCTTCCTGCAAGAAACGGCAGAGCTGTGTCAGGTCATCGTCATCTTCATCTCCGGGATACCATTCTGTCGGAGGAAACAGATCGACCCATTTGAACGGTGATTTGGTCCAATTGATGAAACTGCCCAGCAATGTCGCCCAGAAGGGTTCGTCTTCAGCCTGTGCCCTTCTCGTGGTCGATTCCTCACAACTTTCGGAAAGAGAAAAAAGCCCGGTCGCATAATATTCAATGCCGCACGCATCCAGTTCAGAAAGAAGATTGGCTGCACTTTGCCGACGGCGCAGGCGCGCGCCGAAACAGAGTCGGTCAGTCAGCCAGATGAAGGGCGACTGTCTTGCCGAAATAGTAAAAGGCGGCACCAGAAAAGCTTCATC
>JAFQND010000028.1 GCA_017396055.1 Oscillospiraceae bacterium | reverse complement strand
GCTGCCATCACCCTGAAGGAAAAGGGAAGCGAAGTGGCTTTTGTCAACAAAGACCAGATCGTGATCGAGAAAGTGAACCTCTGATAAGACAAAGCGGTCTCCGTGACGGAGGCCGCTTTCTGATTTCCGGAGATTTTACCTTCATATCTTCGATATTACCTTTTATTCCACAGGATATTACCTGTTTTTTTGGATATTTCCTGTTATAATGAAAACAAAGGAAAGGAGCGGTACAAATGAAAAAAATCCTTGTTTTGGGCGGTACAGGCGCCATGGGTATCTATCTTGTCCCCGAACTGATCCGTATGGGTCACGCGGTGGATGTGGTCTCGCTGGATGAGCGGGTCTCTGATGATCCCAATCTTCGCTATATCACGGCAGATGCCATGGACAACGATTTCCTCGAGAAGATCCTGAAAAACGGCTACAGCGGTATCGTCGACTTCATGATCTATAAGACCCCGCAGTTCAGAGCGCGGTATGAGCTTTTGCTGAACAACACCGACCATTATATCTATCTGTCCTCCTATCGCGTTTATGCCGACAGCCCCGTCATCACCGAGACCTCACCCCGTCTTCTTGATGTTTCCGGCGACCAGGAGTATCTCGCCACCGAGGACTACTCCCTCATCAAAGCAAGGGGAGAGGATATTCTGGCGGCGTCCTCCTTCGATAATTATACGATGATCCGTCCTGCCATCACCTTCTCGAGTTTCCGCTATCAGCTGGTGACACTGGAGGCAAATGTTTTCGTCGACCGGATGTATAAGGGCAAGACGGTGCTTCTGCCCGAGGCCGCAATGGATGTACAGGCTACCATGTCCTGGGCCGGCGACGTGGCAAAGATGATCGCAAGGCTGCTCTTTAAAAAGCATACCATGAAAGAACGCTATACCCTTGCCACCGCCGAGCATCAGACCTGGGGAGAAGTGGCCGGTTATTACCGTGAGATCGGCGGTCTGAAACCCCTTTGGGTGGACACCGAGACCTATCTGAAAATGCACAGCGGCAGTGAGACCATCGACCCCCACAAACGCTGGCAGCTGGATTACGACCGGCTTTTCAACCGCGTTGTCGACAACCGCAAGATCCTCGAAGCGACCGGCATGAAACAGTCCGAACTGATGAAGGTCAAAGACGGTCTTGCCTATGAGCTTTCCCGTCTGCCGAAGGGATATGTCTGGCCCGAATCGAAGAGCAATGACATGATGGATGCTTATCTTGCCGAGCGAGGCATGGTATAACCCGTAAAGAAACAGAAAACCGACCCTTTTGGGGTCGGTTTTTTCATATGATCTTTCTGTTCCGATAGATCTTGACCGCGTCCAGGATCAGGTCTTCGCTGACGCCGAAATACTCTGACAGCTGCCACACCTCGGTACAGCCGTAGTCATGGATCGCCTCCAGCAGCTCGTCACAGGGGACAAGCCTTTCGACCACCCAGCAGGCAGCACGGTATTCGCTGCGCAGAACGGTCGCCTCGTCGGCACCGGGCGGATGAAGGGTACCCGTTTCCAGATGGCCCAGCTCGTGGCAGAGACACTCGGTCTCATCCTGAATCGAAGAGATGCGATACGGATTCAGCGCAACAAGCTTCTGGTCATCGACGGTTACCGCAGCGGCTTTTCCGTCGCCGATATCATAGTAATAGACGCCGATATCATGGTCTTCGGCCAGATCGTATAACGACTGGAGTCTTTTTACAGCGTTCAATCTTTATTCCTCGCTTGCCTCCGCTTCAGCCTCCCGGCGGGCAAGTTTATCCTTGCGTTTTTTCTCTTCGATACGGGCAAAACGGGCAAACTGCAGCACCCGGTCCAGCGTCTCGTCAGACATTCCTTCGGTCTCATGGTAAAGAGCGATGCGGATATCTTCGGGGGAGATCTCCCGCTCAGAACCGGGTTCGGTACCCATCAGATAGTCCACCGAAACACCAAAGTAGGCTGCGATCTTTTTCAGTTTGTCGGCGGAAGGATTCTGGCTGCGCTTGCGCCACTGGCTGTACAGGCCGCTGGAGAATCCAAGTTCACGGCAAAGTTTTGCGGCTGAGATACCTCTGTCTTTCAAAAGGAGATCAATTTTCTCGACAACATCCACAATATCACGCTCCGAATTTTGTTTAGAAATATAAATCTTAGAGAATTAAGTAAAAAACCATTGACAAAATACGAAAACAGGTATAAATTAGACTTGTAAGAAAAACGAGTAAAGTTCTTAGAAAAGTCGGATCCGTATTTCTGCCTGCTTTTATGATACTGGATTTTATCAGAAAAAGCAAGTGGTTTTCTACGAAAAAGAACATTTATTCGTTAACTTTTTATTAAATCGCGGACAGAAACAAAAATCTGTCCGCATTAAAAAGGCAGAGCACCGAACATTTGTTTTATGGAGGTAACATGAAGATCGAGCTTGAAATATGGCAGATGGGTGATCTGGTGGCAAAAGGAACCTTTACCTGTCTGGATGCGGCGCGCAGAGCATACGCGCGGCTGATCAACAATGATGCATGCGGCGTAGAAGTCTATGTGGATGGAAGACGCCTCAAAGCCCTCGAAGCGTGGGATCTGCTGCAGGGCTGGAACAGATACTGTGCTTTTTATTACGGTCAGACGGAAAGGAGAGGACCCGATTGGGAAGAAGAAGAAAGATCACCCGCGAGAAAGTGATAGATGCCATTGCCTCCATTGCTTTTGACGATATCGGCCGCTATCTGAGCTATACGACCGACGAAGAAGGAAAAACCTCGCTCAAAGTCAAAGACAGCGCATGTGTGGATACCCGCAACATACAGGAGGTCACGGTGGGACGGGACGGCCGGCTGACCTTCAAGCTGTATAGCCGTGAGCGCGCTCTTTACCGTCTGGTGGACCTGGTCGAGCCGGATGACCATCAGGCTTCCGGCGAATTCATAAAAGCCTTGCAGCAGAGCTTTGACGGGGAGGAACTGTTTTGACCTTCACACGTTTCAGTAAAAAACAGCTGGCGGTGCTGAGATGGTGGGCGGATGGGAATTTTTCTGAGCAGTATCAGGCGGTCATCTGTGATGGTGCCGTCCGGTCGGGAAAGACCAGCATCTTAGCCTTCTCATTTGCCCTCTGGGCTCTGGAGACATTTTCGGACGGCGACTTTGCTCTTTGCGGCAAGACCATCGGTTCGGTAAGACGAAATCTTGCGGGGCCGCTGAAAAAGAATCTGCAGGG